>JACDBJ010000431.1 GCA_013695005.1 Pseudonocardiales bacterium | reverse complement strand
TTGCGGGTGCGGACCTCGCCGAGTGCGGTGCGCTCGGTGGCGAGCAAGGTGCGGTAGGCACGGTCCGGCTTGTCCCATTGGGCGTACGACGTCGCGGCGTCTACGAGCAGCCGGGGTCGCCGTTCGGTGGTGGGAATGGCCGCCAACGGCAGGCTGCGGGCATGGGTCAAAGCGCCTATTGCGACGCCGCGATCTCCGGTCGACGGCCGCACAGCACGACGAAGAAAGCCGGCACCATCATCTGGTCGCCGCCCGGAGCGGTGTAGCAGGTGCGGATCGCTGTTGGGCCGCTGGCCAGCACCTCGAAGTCGTCCGGCGGGAACAGCGCACCGATGTCGTGCTCGTCCAGAAGACCTGGGGTGATCTCGTGCTGGAGGATCCGGGCAAGCTGAGGCGGCGGGGTCGACCCACCGATCAGCTCGGTCAGGAACGGCTCCGCAACCGAGGACAGCTCGACAACCGTGGCGACGCCGTGATCGCCGATGAGCTCCGCGATACCACCCGCGGCAGCAGCGTGATCCGACGGGTCGAACTGATGCAGCACGGTGCGCACGTAGAGGTTGGCGTCCCCGATCTCGGCATGCAGCGCGCCCACGGCGCCGCGATCCAGCAGGTCGAGTGGGCGGTAGCTGGTCTGGCTGCCCTTGTCGGTCTCCGTGGCGATGGCGAGCGCCTGCGACGAGATCTCGGTGCCGATCACGGTCGGGAAGTGTTCGGCGAGGAACCGGGTCTGGGTGCCGTTGCCGCAACCAAGGTCGATCATCGGCAGGCTCGGGTCGACGTACTCGGCGAAGACGGCGAGGTCCAGGGCTGCCGCTTGTTCGGGCGGAACGTCCCACAGGATCTCACCTGGTGCGCCGCTGAGGCTCTTCCAGTAGTTTTCCCATACCGTCTGGTAGCGGTTGGTCATGTTCATTCGGGGTGTCCCTTCGGCGTGGCTACCTCGGTAATGGAGCGCTGGGCCGCTCGACAGATGCGCCACCCCACCCGGCCGTCACGGCGTACGACGGCCATGGCGATGCCGTGACAGACCGCGGATGTCGTGGTAGTCCGTTGTCATCTAATGCGTAGTTGTGGCCGGCCGATCTCACCAAGCGTGATCGCTCCGTCGCCACCGGTCCCCCACCACCCACAGACGCGAACAGTAACGCCCTCGTCACACAACTGTGAATGCTTCCGGCAGAGATCATTGCCATTCGCCGGAGAACGCCAGTAGCGCAGGGCGGCGGCCGCTGCCCTCGTGGCGAAGTCGGCCATGCGTGACGAGCGGCCAGCTGGCTGCTCGTAGCCGGTCGCAGGGTGTGTGACCTGCGGCTATACGAGGGTTTACCAGAACGTACCGAGGTTCACCGGACGCACCATCGCGTCCCGCCGTGCTGAGGAGCGTCGCTATGATTGGATGACCTAGTAATGAAATGGGGAGTGTCGATGGCTTCCAGCGGGCTGGAGCGTGGTGTTACAGCGTTGCTGGAAGGCGTCGGAAAACGGCTGTGGGGCTTCCCACCGCGGTTGATGGCACCCATCGTCGAGCAGCTCGGACCCGTTCGGGCGTTGCGATGGTTTGTCTGCAACATGCCGCGCTACGAGCGCACCCTCAAGACCTTCGGCGGAGTGCGCACCCATCTGCTGTGCGTGGCCATCTCGTTGATGAACGGTTGCCCGTACTGCACGTTCGGACATGCCTACGCGCTGGAGCTGGTCTATCTGCGCGACCATGGCCGGCTGTTCCCGCTCGACGAGCACGCGATAGGGATGTTGCTCGGCCTTGCTCCCGCCGCGGTGCGGCGTCGCCTTGTCGCCGCCGTGCAGGGCGCGGGGCTGCATGCCGAGGTGCGCTGGCTGGATCGCGCGATCATGCTCGCCATTGGCGAGGACCACCGACCCTCTGATCGCGACGATGTAGGCATCGCACACTTGGTGCGCATGTTCGGGGTGCTCAACGCGGTCGGCATCGCAAGCAAGGCCGCCCCGGACGAGGCCCACGATCCGCTGAACAAGGATCGCGTCCTCAAGTTGCGCTACGCGGGTTTAAGAGCCGCCGCGATCGCGTGATTCTCAGCGAGCGGGCCGTTACGATGCGTAGGACAGCCATCGGCGGCAGGGGGTCTCGCGAATGGCCGGCAAGGTGCTCGACCGGTTCGCCTTGGCAGTCCTCGAAGGCATCCCCAAGCGCCTGTGGGGTTTCCCGCCGCTGCTCATGCCGGTGCTCGCAGACCAGCTGGGCCCCCTCCGCGCCGTCCGCTGGTTCCTGTGGAACATGCCACGCTACGAGCGCACCCTGAAGGCATTCGGCGGGTTCCGCACCCACCTGCTCAGCACCACCATCTCGTTGATCAACGGTTGCCGGTACTGCACATTCGGCCACGCCTACGCGCTGCAGCTGATCTACCTGCGGGACCACGGCGAGCTGTTCCCTCTGGACGAGCACGCCATGACCGAGCTCCGGGGTGTCGGGCCGGACGAGCTGCGGCGGCGCCTGGTCGAGGCGCTCCAGCAGGCCGGCATGGACACCGAGGTGCCGTGGGTGGACCGGCTGATCGCGTTGGTCACCGGCAGGCGGAAGCCAGCGGGACACGACGAGGGCCGCCTCATGCATCTCGTCCGCATGTTCGGCGTGCTGAACGGCTGTGGGATCGCCGGCGACGTTCTGCCTGACCAGGCGCACGATCCGATCAACACCGACGACGCCCTCAAAGAGCGCTACGCGAAGCTTCGCGCTGCGGCGGTCTCATAGGGCGTGCTTCCTCGGTCATCGCACACGACACCCCTGTCCGCCGGTAACAGGGCGCGTTCGGTTGCTGCCGCTTCGCAAGCCTGACTGGAACAATCCGTGCCCGCTACCCCGCCGGTACCAGCCAGCCATGATGCTCCACCGAGGAGGTCCACGAAGGTGACCACGACGATCTCTAGTCCCAAGCGGTTACGAGGTGTCCGCCTGCTGCCAGCATTGGCGCGCGACCCGGTCGAGGCCTGCACGCGCGCCGCGCTCGCCGACGGCGGCTTGGCCAGGCTCCGCATCGGACCCATCCAGGTTTACGTCGTCAGCCACCCTGACTACATCCGCCGGGTACTGGTGACCAACGCAGGCAACTACACCAAGGGCCGGATCATGGACGGCATCCGGGTGGCTCTGGGCAGCGGGCTGTTCACTGCCGACGGTGCCCTGTGGAAGCAGCAGCGGCGGTTGATGCAGCCTGCGTTCGCTCACACGCAGCGCGACCACGTCGCCTCCGTGACCGTCGACGCCTGGCAGCGCCGCATGTCGGGTTGGGAGACCAGCGGACCGGTCGACCTGCTTGCGGAGTTCATGAGCCTCAACGTCGAGGTCATCCTCGACGTGCTGTTCAGCACCAGCATCGGCCCGGACAGGACGCGGCGGCTGCTGGATCTCTCGGACGCGGTGTTCGCCGGGATGGCCAAGCAACTGCCGGCGTTCGTGCTACCCGGCTGGGTGCCGGTGCCAGGTCGAGGCAGGTACCGACAGGCTGTCGCCGACCTGGGCGCGGAGATCCACGCGATCATCGACGAGCGCAGGGCCGAAGGTCCACGCGGCGACCTGCTCGACAGCCTGCTGGAGGCGCGCGACCCAGAATCCGGCGAGACCATGAGCGACCAGCAGATCCGCGACGAGATCTTCACCCTGTTCATGGCCGGCTACGAGTCCACCGCGACCAGTGTGACCTGGACGTGCTACCTGCTGCTCGCCCGCCGGCCGGACGCCCTCGGCCGGTTGCGCGAGGAGATCGACCGGGTGCTCGGCGGGCGGGTGCCTGCGGTCGCCGACCTGGACCAGCTGCCCTATCTGGGGCAGGTGGTCGCCGAGGGGCTGCGGCTCTACCCGGCGTTTCCGATGTACTTCCGGTCGGCGACCGAGGCCGATCAGCTCGGCGAGCGCACGATTCCGGCCGGTGCACAGCTGATCGTCTCCCCGTACGCCACCCACCGGGACCCGGACTACTGGCCCAACCCGGAGGAGTTCGACCCGGAGCGGTTCTCACCGGAGGCTGACAGCCGCGCGCGGCGCACTGCCTACTACCCGTTCGGCATGGGGCAGCGGCGCTGCATCGGTGAACCGATGTCCCTCACGATCGCTCTGCTGACCCTGGCAGCCCTGACGCAGCGGTTCGAGCTCACGTTGGCAACCGATCGTCCGGCACGCGGCCGCTATGCTATGACCTATCAGCCCCGAAACGGGCTGCCGACCTACGTCACGCCAAGAGGCCAGCCCGCGGAGTGAGGGTGCCGGCTTCGGCGTGTTACCAGGTGGACGGAAAGTCCTTAGAACAACCTGGTTCGTTCTTCTGCTTTCTCCCAACAGCCCGTACGCTTGCCCGACCGACTATGGGAGTCATCTGGTGGCCACCCATCCGCTCCAACAAGGTGCCACGGCCGCGCTGGAAGGCATCGGCAAACGGCTGTGGGGCTTCCCGCCGAGCCTGATGGCGCCCATTGTCAGGCAGCTCGGGCCGCTGCGAGCGCTGCGCTGGGCGATATGGAACATGCCACGGTACGAGCGAACCCTCAAGAGGTTCGGCGGGCTGCGCACCCATCTGCTGTGCACGGTCATCTCGTTGATCAACGGCTGCCCGTACTGCACCTACGGTCACGCATACGCGTTCCAGCTGATCCACCTCCGCGAGCGCGGCTACATGTTCCCGCTCGACGAGCACGCGATCGGGCAGTTGCGCGGAATGGCGCCTGCCGTTGTCCGCCACCACCTTGTCGAGGCCCTACGAAAGGTCAACCTGCACGACGAGGTGCCACGGCTGGAACGCGTCATCGCGCTGACCGCTGCGGAGGATCGGCGGCCAACCGAGCCCGACGACGTCCGGCTGGCGCATCTAGTCCGCATGTTCGCCGTGCTGAACTCGGTCGGCATCAGCAGCAGAACGGCCCCGGACCAGGCGCACGACCCGATCAACAAGAACGCTCCCCTGAAGCAGCTCTATGCCGGGCTGCGCGCCGCTACCGGCACCTGACCCTGCATCGGCCGTGACTGACCGCCCGGCCCCGTCCAGGGTTTTCGCGGATCAGCAGTCGCGCAGCTCGGGGCGTTGGTTGAGCACCTGTCCGCGCGGAGAGGTGAACTCCAGTTACGCCGCGGAGCCGACCGCGGTCGGGGCGAAGGCCGCGATCCGGTGGCAATTCTGGAACACAAGGGCCACGCCGAAGTGCCGCTCCATGGCACCACGGATGGCGTCATTGGCAAGCGCCCGCAGGAGCTGCCCGCGAGCCTGCTCCGACGGCGGTGGCACCTCGTGCTCGCCGAACGGCGCACCCGGCCTGGCGGACATGTCGGCGACCGCCGCGTTGATCACCCTGTGGGTGCCCGAAACTGCGCTTACCGCCGTTGACCTGCCCATTCGTCACCGCAGGGCGTCCGGCATGATCCGCCGGTGGCACTGAAGCTGATGTACCTCATGTTCTCCAAGCTCCTGGCCTGGACGGCGCTGAGCATCAGATCCGACACC
>JACDBJ010000380.1 GCA_013695005.1 Pseudonocardiales bacterium | reverse complement strand
CAGGTGCTCGGCCGGCACGTTCTCGTGGTCGAAGGTCACCGCGTCGCAGCCCTGCACGAACCGGGCCAGCGCGGCCGGGTCGGTGGGCTCGCCGAGCACGACGTCGGCGGCCACCATCGCGGCGGGGTCGTCGGCGGAGGTGGCAAGCACCCGAAGCGACTGGCCGAGCGAGATCGCGGCCTGATGAGTCATCCGGGCCAGCTGGCCCGCGCCGACCATCCCGACCACGGGGGTGTCGGTGCGGGTGTCCACGGCCTGGGAAGCCTACGTGGCCTCCGAGACGACTGTGCCGACGCCGAGCTCGCGGGCGATCACCATCCGCTGGATCTCCGAGGTGCCCTCGCCGATCTCCAGCACCTTGGCGTCGCGCCAGTGCCGTGCCACCGGGTAGTCGTTCATGAACCCGTAGCCGCCGAAGATCTGGGTGGCGTCGCGGGCGTTGTCCACCGCGATCGTCGAGGCGTGCAGCTTGGCGATGGCCGCCTGCCTCTTGAACGGCAGGCCGGCGACCAGCCGCGCCGCTGCGTCGTGGTACGCCAATCGGGCCGTGTGCGCCCGCACCTCCATGTCGGCGATCATGAACTGGACGGCCTGGTGGCGGCCGATGTTGGTGCCGAACGCGGTGCGCTGCGCCGCATAGCGGACGCACTCGTCGACGCACGCCTGCGCCAGCCCGACGGCGAGCGCCGCGAGGGCGACCCGGCCCTCGTCGAGGATCGACAGGAACTGGGCGAAGCCGCGGCCGCGCTCGCCCAGCAGGTTCTCCAGCGGCACCCGGCAGTCGGTGAACGCGAGCTCCCTGGTGTCGCTGGCGTGCCAGCCGACCTTCGAGTACGGCGGGCCCACCTGCAGCCCCGGCGTGCCGGCGGGCACGAGGATCGCGGAGATCTCCTTGCGGTCGCCGGAGCGATCACCGGACGCGTCGGTCAGCGCGGTGACCGTGACCAGCGACGTGACGTCGGTGCCGGCGTTGGTGATGAACGACTTGGAGCCGTTGAGCACCCACTGATCGCCGTCCGCGACGGCGGTCGAGCGGGTGGCGCCAGCGTCCGAGCCGCCACCGGGCTCGGTCAGCCCGAACGCCCCGAGCCGCTGCCCACCGGCAAGCTCGGGCAGCCAGCGGCGCTTCTGCTCCTCGGTGCCGAACCGGTACACCGGCATCGCGCCGAGGCACACGCCGGCCTCCAGCGTGATGGCGACCGACGAGTCGGCCCTGGCCAGCTCCTCCAGCGCGAGGCAGAGTGCGAAGAAGTCGCCGTCCATGCCGCCGTAGGACTCGGGGAACGGCAGGCCGAACAAACCCATCCGGCCCATCTGCTCGACGATCGGGTACGGGAACTCGCCCGACGCGTCGTACCCGGCCGCCGCTGGAGCGACCACGTCACGGGCGAACTGCTCGACCGTCTTGCGGAACGCCTCCTGCTCCTCGTCGAGCCGAAAGTCGATCATCATTCACCGCCCTTGGTCCCCTTCGTCATACCACCGCGCATGGCGCTGGGCACCCCGTCATAGGATCACGGATATGGCAGTCGTCTATGCCGTGCTCGCGCGTATCCCCCAGCCGTACCGCGATGTGGCCATCCGGCATCGGGAGCTCATCAAGTTCGCGCTGGTCGGGGGCACGACGTGGGTGATCGACACGATCATCTTCATCACCTTGAAGTCGACGCTGCTCGTTGCCAAGCCGGTGACCGCCAAGGTGATCGCGGTGGTCGTCGCCACGATCGCCTCCTACATCCTGAACCGTGAGTGGTCGTTCCGGACCAGGGGCGGGCGGCAGCGCCATCACGAGGCGACCCTGTTCTTCGTCATCAGCGCGGTCGGGGTGGTGGTTTACACGGCGCCGCTGGTGATCTCGCGGTACGTGCTCGACCTCAAGGTCCCCGCGGTGAGCCTGCTGAGCCAGGAGGTCGCCGACTTCGTCGCCGGCCAGATCATCGGCGTGCTGCTCGGGATGGCGTTCCGATGGTGGGCGTTCCGCCGGTACGTGTTCCCGCAGCAGAACGTCCGGCGTCAGACCACCAACGTCTAGCCGCAGGTGAGCGACCTCGAGCTGGCGTTGCGGCTGACCGACGTGGCCGACGGCATCACGCTGAGCCGCTTCCAGGCCGTCGACCTGCAGATACGCACCAAGTCCGACCACACGCCGGTGACCGACGCGGACACCACCGCCGAGGACGCACCGCGCCGCGAGCTCCGGTCCGCGCGGCCGGGCGACGCCGTGCACGGCGAGGAGCGTGCCGACGAGGGGGAGCCCGGCGCGGAGCGGGTCTGGCT
>JACDBJ010000317.1 GCA_013695005.1 Pseudonocardiales bacterium | reverse complement strand
GTCGCAGACTGCGCGATACAAGGCCGGGCGAGGGCGCACCAGGCAGACATCATGGCCGCCCTGAGCTGGGAGAACCGGACAGGCCGGTATCAGGTCGTACGGTTGGACGATTGCTACGGATCAGGAGGTTGGGGGTTCGAGTCCCTCCGAGCGCGCCAGGTAGAAGCTTGATCGACGATCTTGTCGATCGAGTGACAGCACGGTTTGACAGCAACGGGCTCACCCGGACAGCTCCTCGTCTAGGTCATTGAGTGCCCGCCGCTGAGTGTCCAGGTTCACGTGACCGTAAATGTTCATGGTCATTTCCATGGCGCTGTGACCGACGATCTCCATCACGATCCGCGGGTGTGTCCCCATCGCGAGCAGCAGGCTCACGCACGTATGCCGCAGACCATGCAACGGGACGACGCGGATGCTGTGCCGCTCGCACAACTCGCTCCACATCCTGGTCAAGTTCCGTGGTTCGAGCGGCGTCCCATGCCGAGTGCCGAACACATACCCGACCGGAGGCCATGGTCTGCCGGGTTCGCCGTGGCGCCGTTGTAGACGGCTGTGGTGATCGGCGAGCGCGTAGAGACACCGAGGCGGCAGCGGCACCGTGCGATTGCTGCGCCGGGTCTTGGTCGGCAGCTCGCGCAGCTTGCCATCCACGCGTTGCACGCTCAGCAAGATCCGGAGAGTCCGTGCCTCGAAGTCGATGTGCTCCCAGCGCAGCCCGCATGCCTCGCTCCGACGCAGCCCCAGCATGAGCAGCACCACCCAGAGCGCTTCCAACCGCTCACCACGGACAGCGGCGAGCAACTTGCGTGCTTCCTCCACTGATAGTGGTTCCCGCTCCTTCGGAGCCGGCCGCTCGACTCGGACAAGCTTGGCGACATTCCGAGAGACGAGCTCTTCGCGGTAGGCGTGCTCCAGCGCAGCACGAAGGGTTGCGTGCACGTACTGGATCGAGCGCGGCAGGCGACCGTCCTTTCGGAGCTGGTCGATCATCATTCGCACCTCACGCGGCCCAAGCCGAGTGAGCTTCTTACGACCGATCAACGGCGTGATGTGTAGCCGGATGTTGGCTTCGTAGCTGGCGTGTGTACTTGGCCGGACATGTTGACGGATGTGCTTCAACCACTCGCCGAGATAGTCGCCGACTGTCAGAGTGGCCGGAGCGACAGGGATGTTCTTCTCGGCCTTATCGAGCAGGGTGCGGAGTTTGGCGGCTCTTCGTCCTTGAGCGTGGTGTGCCGGTGTAGGACATGATCTTCGGCTTGGGTCTGGAAACGGGCCTGGGGCCTCATGATCCGTGGTGTTCAGGACACGGAGATGGGGGCCCCAGGTGGAACGAGAGCGTAGTGCCGCGGCGGCGATGTTGGGCTTGGCTGGGTTCGTTGTGCTCGCGGTGTCTGACTACGGCGGCGAGTTGGAGCAGGCGATCGAGACCACCGCTGATCTGGTCGGGTGCCCGCAGTGCGGGGCGGTGGCCGAGTTGCATGACCGTCGCCCGAGCTGGGTGCGGGACCTGCCCGTGGCGGGGCGGCCGGTCACCTTGGTGTGGGTCAAGCGGGTCTGGCGTTGCCGCCACCGGCTGTGCGAGATGGTGACCTGGACCGAGACCTCGCCGGTGATCGCGCCGCGGGCCTCGCTGACCGAGCGGGCTCGGCGCGAGATCTGCCGGCGGGTCGGCGAGGATGGTGCCTCGGTCGCGGCGGTGGCACGGGAGTTCGGCGTGGGTTGGCGCACGGCGATGGATGCGGTGCGCGAGCACGGCATCCCGAGGGTGGATGACCCTCACCGGCTTGACGGTGTCGAGATCGTCGGGCTGGACGAGACCGCGTTCCGGGCTGCCTCGGCCACTGGCTCGACCAGCTTCGTGAGCGGCATCGTTGACCTGTCCCGCGGGTCCGCCCCAGCGCGGCTGCTCGACGTGATCGACGAGCGCAGCGCATCGGCGCTGGTCAGCTGGGTGAATCAGCGCGAAGCCGGGTGGCGGGCCGGGATCAGGACCGCCGCGCTGGACCCCTACCGGGGCTACGCGTCCGCGCTGCGCACCGCCCTGCCGCACGCGGTGCAGGTACTGGACGCCTTCCACGTCGTGCGGCTCGCCTTCGCCGCCGTCGACGACGTGCGCCGCCGCATCCAGCACGAGCAGACCGGGCACCGCGGCCACCGCGACGACCCGCTCTACCGCATCCGCCGGCTGCTGCGCCGCAGCCACGACCACCACTCCCAGCGATCCTGGGCGCGGCTGCTGGCCGGCCTGGACGCCGGCGACACCCACGACGAGCAGCTGGCCCGGACCTGGATCGCCGCCCAGGACCTGCGGCTGATCTACCACGCACCCGACCGGGCCCGCGCCGAACAGCAGCTGTACCGGTGGCTGACCTACTGCGCCGACACCGACATCCCCGAACTGCACCGGCTGGCCCGCACCATCGACTCCTGGCGCACCGAGCTGCTGGCCTACTTCGACACCGGCGGCGTGTCCAACGGACCCACCGAAGCGATCAACCTACTGATCAAGAAGATCAAACGGGTAGGACACGGCTTCCGAAACTTCGACAACTACCGGCTCCGCCTCCTACTGCACTGCGGAGTCCACTGGAACACTGTCCGCGCCACCCCGATCAGAGGTCGGCCACCACGCTCAGTGGCGTAGAGCCGTCAATGCCCAGGTGGATCGGGTCCCAGATCGACAACCCAAGTGGACGCGGCGCATCAGGGCGCCGGCGGCGAAGTCCGAGGATGGCCACGTTCACGCACCCCGCTCAAACGGCGGCACATCCGTTACCAGGTGCAGCGGTGGCCGCGGCCGGGACGGCGGACTGGTGGCCAACCTGGGGGGATATTCCTGGCTGCGGCCAACGGGTCACGCCGGGCGATGTCGATGATGACCAGGGCGGTCATCCAGGTGACCGCACGGGCGGTGGCCGAGCGGGCTCCACAACCGGAGGCGAGGTAGGGCAGGTTCGCTTCCAGGTCGATCAGGTTGATCCCAGCCCGCAGCAGCAGGACCACCCGGTCTCCGACCTGGGTTGGTCTAGACACAGCAGCAACGGCAGGTTGCCCGAGTAGTTCATGATCCGGCGCTGGATGAACACCGCCCGCAACCGGTGACGGGTCAGCACCGCCAACACCCGCCGCGACACCAACCGGTGCGACCACTCCAACCAGCCCAGCCCCGCGGCAGCCCCGCAAACCAGGCTCAGCGTGCAGCTTGACCCTCGGGTAGGCCTTGGCGACCTGTTTGAGGAACCGCAGGAACTCTTGGTGACGGTGCCGGGGCGGGCACAGCTGCTCGACCCGACCGGTGGCCACCTCCAGCGCGGCGAACAGGGTGGTGGTGGGGTTGCGCACGTAGTCGTGGGTCTGCTTCTCGGGGACCCCCGGCATGATCGGCAGGATCGGCGCGGTCCGGTCCAGGGCCTGGATCTGGGACTTCTCATCGACGCAGACCACGACGGCCTTCTCCGGCGGGTTCAGGTAGAGCCCGACGACGTCACGGATCTTGGCGTCGAGCTCGGGGTCGGTGGAGAACTTGAACGTCTGGCTCCGCCAGGGTTGCAGGTTCCACTTGCGCCAGATGCGGGCCACGGTGGCGAAGCTGATCCCCAGCTCCGTGGCCAGCAGCCGCGCCGACCAGTGCGTCACCGCCAGATGCTGCGGCGGGCGGGCGTCATCGGCCAGGGTGGCCACCACGACC
>JACDBJ010000402.1 GCA_013695005.1 Pseudonocardiales bacterium | reverse complement strand
ACGAGCGCGAACAGCACGCCCAACCCGGCGACGCCGGATACCGCGAGCAGCACGAAGAGCAGGGGCAGCACTGTGGGGAAGCGGCCCATGTACACCGGATGCCGGTGACGGTGGTGATACGACCGTGGGTGCCTGGGCATCGTGCGCCGCCCTTCGTTGTGGTGAGCTTCTTCCTTGTTACCCCACTTTCCGGCCACCAGCCAGGGCCAGCCGAGTCACGCCGAGCCACCAGAACGGGAGCGAGCTCATGTTCCGCAAGGTGCTCGTCGCCAACCGTGGCGAGATCGCCATCCGCGCGTTCCGCTCCGCCGTCGAGCTGGGGATCTTGACGGTCGCGGTCTTTCCCTACGAGGACCGCAACTCGCTGCACCGGCTCAAAGCCGACGAGTCCTACCAGATCGGCGAGCCGGGGCATCCGGTTCGGGCATACCTGTCCGTCGAGGAGATCATCAAGGCCACGCGGCGGGCGGACGCCGACGCGATCTACCCCGGCTACGGCTTCCTGTCCGAGAACCCCGCTCTTGCCGAGGCCTGCGAACAGGCCGGCATCACCTTCGTCGGCCCGCCGGCGAACGTGCTGCACCTGACCGGTAACAAGGCGCGCGCGATCGCCGCGGCCCGCGAGGCCGGGCTTGCGGTGCTGAGCTCGACCCAGCCGTCGGCGGACGTCGAGGAGCTGACCGGCACGGCGCAGGACATGCGCTACCCGCTGTTCGTCAAGGCGGTGGCCGGCGGCGGCGGGCGCGGGATGCGCCGGGTCGCGGAGCCCGCCCAGCTACGGGAGTCGATCGACGCCGCCATGCGCGAGGCCGAGTCCAGCTTCGGCGACGCGACCGTGTTCCTCGAGCAGGCCGTGGTCAACCCGCGACACATCGAGGTGCAGGTGCTCGCCGACGGGGCGGGCACCACCGTGCATCTGTATGAGCGGGACTGCTCGGTGCAACGCCGGCACCAGAAGGTCATCGAGATCGCGCCGGCGCCCAACCTCGACCCGGCGCTGCGCGAGCGGCTGTGCGCCGACGCCGTCGCGTTCACGCGCCACATCGGCTACGTCAACGCCGGCACCGTGGAGTTCCTGGTCGACGAGGGCGGCAACCACGTCTTCATCGAGATGAACCCGCGCATCCAGGTCGAGCACACCGTCACCGAGGAGGTCACCGAACACGACCTCGTCGTGGCGCAGCTGCGGGTCGCCGCCGGCCAGACCCTGGAGGAGATGGGGCTGACGCAGGACGAGATCTCGGTGCACGGGGTTGCCATGCAGTGCCGCGTCACCACCGAGGACCCGGCCAACGGCTTCCGCCCGGACACCGGGGTGATCAGCCACTACCGCTCGCCGGGCGGCTCGGGCGTGCGTCTGGACGGCGGCACGACGCACACCGGCGCCGATATCAGCGCGCACTTCGACTCGATGTTGGTGAAGCTGACCTGCCGGGGCCGCGACTTCGCCACCACGGTCCGCCGTGCCGGCCGCGCGCTGTCGGAGTTCCGCATCCGCGGCGTGGCGACCAACCTGCCGTTCCTGCGGGCGGTGCTCGCCGACCCGGACTTCCAGGCAGGCCGCGTCACCACGTCGTTCATCGAGGAGCGGCCGCACCTGCTCACCGCCCGCGCCCCCGCCGACCGCGGCACGAAGCTGCTGACCTACCTGGCCGACGTCACCGTCAACAAGCCGCACGGCCCGCGCCCGAAGGTGGCCGAGCCCGCCGACAAGCTCGCCGAGCTGCACCTCGACCTCGACATCGGCGGCGACGGGCCGCCACCGGGCTCGCGGCAGCTGCTGGAACGGGTGGGGCCGGCGGAGTTCGCGAGGCGGCTGCGCGAGCAGCAGGCCGTCGGCGTCACCGACACCACGTTCCGCGACGCCCACCAGTCGCTGCTGGCCACCCGGGTGCGCACCCGCGACATGCTGACGGTGGCCCCCGCGGTGTCGCTCTCGGCGCACCAGCTGCTCTCGCTCGAGGCGTGGGGCGGCGCCACCTACGACGTCGCGCTGCGCTTCCTCGCCGAGGACCCCTGGGACCGGCTGGCCGCGCTGCACGACGCCGTGCCCAACATCTGCCTGCAGATGCTGCTGCGCGGCCGCAACACAGTCGGTTACACGCCCTACCCGACGCGGGTGACCGGCGAGTTCGTCCAGGAGGCCGCGCACACCGGCGTGCACATCTTCCGGATCTTCGACGCCCTCAACGACGTCGAGCAGATGCGCCCGGCGATCGAGGCAACCCTGGAGACCGGGACGGCGGTCGCCGAGGTGGCGCTGTGCTACACCGCAGACCTCTCCGACCCGGCCGAGACGCTCTACACGCTGGACTACTACCTGCGGCTGGCCGAGCAGATCGTCGACGCCGGCGCGCACATCCTGGCGATCAAGGACATGGCCGGGCTGCTGCGGCCGCCGGCGGCGCGGCGGCTGGTCACCGCGCTGCGCGAGCGCTTCGAGCTGCCGGTGCACCTGCACACCCACGACACGCCGGGCGGGCAGCTCGCCACCCTGGTCGCGGCGATCGACGCCGGGGTCGACGCGGTCGATGTCGCGGTGGCCTCGATGGCCGGCACCACGTCGCAGCCGTCGATGTCCGCGCTCGTGGCCGCCACCGACCACACCCCGTGCGCCACCGGGCTGGACCTGCAGGCCGTGTCGGACCTCGAGCCGTACTGGGAGGCGGTGCGCAAGGTCTACGCGCCATTCGAGTCGGGGCTCGCGTCGCCGACCGGGCGGGTGTACCACCACGAGATCCCCGGCGGGCAGCTGTCCAACCTGCGGACCCAGGCGGTCGCGCTCGGGCTCGGCGAGCACTTCGAGAAGATCGAGGACTGCTACGCCGCCGCGGACCGGATGCTTGGGCGGCTGGTCAAGGTCACGCCGTCGTCCAAGGTGGTCGGCGACCTGGCCTTGCACCTCGTCGGCTCCGGCGTCGACCCCAAGGAGTTCGAGGCCGACCCCGGGCGCTTCGACGTGCCCGACTCGGTGATCGGCTTCCTGCGCGGCGAGCTGGGTGACCCGCCCGGTGGCTGGCTGGAGCCGTTCCGGTCGCGCGCGCTGGAGGGTCGCTCGCCGACCAAGCAGGTCGTCGAGCTGTCCGACGAGGACGTCGAGGGCCTCACCTCCGACCGCAGGGCGACGTTGAACCACCTGCTGTTCCCCGGCCCGAACAAGGAGCTGCTGGCGCACCGGGAGGCGTTCGGGGACACGTCGGTGCTGTCCACCAAGGACTTCTTCTTCGGGCTGGCCCGGGAGGAGGAGCACTCCGTCGACCTGGAGCCCGGCGTGCGGCTACTGATCGGGTTGGAGGCGATCTCCGACGCCGACGAGCGCGGGCTGCGCACAGTGCTCACCACGCTGAACGGGCAGCTGCGGCCGGTGTCGGTGCGCGACAGGTCGGTGCACACCGACATCAAGGCCGCCGAGAAGGCCGACCGCTCCAACCCGGGGCACCTGCCGGCGCCGTTCGCCGGCGTGGTGACGCTCGTGGTCGCCGAGGGCGACTCGGTCACCGCAGGCCAGACCGTGGCCACCATCGAGGCGATGAAGATGGAGGCCGGGATCACCGCCCCCCGCGCCGGCACCGTGTCGCGGGTGGCCATCGGCGCCGTGGAGCAGGTCGAGGGTGGGGACCTGCTGCTGGTCGTCGAATGACGCCGCCGTGACACGGATCGTGGCCGGCAGCGTCGGCGGACGGCGGATCGGTGTGCCGAGCCACGGCGTCCGCCCGACCTCCGAGCGGGTCAGGGAGGCGTTGTTCAGTGCGCTGGAGGCCGAGGGCGCAGTCCGGGGCGCCGCGGTGCTCGACCTGTGCGCCGGCTCCGGAGCGCTGGGCCTCGAGGCGCTCTCGCGCGGCGCGAGCC
>JACDBJ010000221.1 GCA_013695005.1 Pseudonocardiales bacterium | reverse complement strand
GGGCAGCACGGTGCGGTCGCCGAGGGCGTCGATGGCCAGCAGCGCGTGGTTGGTGACGACAATGTCCGCCTTGCCGGCCTCGGCGCGCGCCCGTTCGGCGAAGCAGTCCATTCCCACCGGGCAGCGCGACACGCCGAGGCACTCCCGCGCGCTGACCGACACCTGCCGCCACGCCGCGTCCGGCACCCCGGGGACCAGCTCGTCGCGGTCACCCAGCTCGGTCGTATCGGACCACTCGTGCAGCCGCTTGACGTGCCGGCCGAGCGCGGAGATCGCGAACGGGTCGAACAGCGCCTCGCCGGGCTCGTCGGCCAGGTCGGAGTGCAGCCGGTGCAGGCAGAGGTAGTTGCGCCTGCCCTTGAGGATGGCGAACGTGGGCTTGCGGCCCAGCTCCTCGCCGAGCCCCTCCACCAGCCGCGGCAGGTCGCGGTCCACGAGCTGGCGCTGCAGCGCGATCGTTGCCGTGGCCACCACGACGGTGGTGTCGCGCTCGACGGCCCGTCGGATGGCAGGCACCAGGTAGGCCAGCGACTTCCCGGTACCGGTGCCGGCCTGCACCGCCAGGTGCTCGCCGCTGTCCAGCGCGGTATGCACCGCCTGCGCCATGGCGAGCTGGCCGTCGCGGTGCTGGCCGCCCACCGCGTCGACCGCGGTCTCCAGCAGCTCGGCGATGCTCGGCAACTCAGTGGTTGGTTCGTTGGTCGTCGGGGCCGCCACGACGGGTGACGCTACAGCGCCACCACGTCGAGGCCGGGCACATCCCGGTAGTCGCGATCCTGGGTCACCAGCGGCAGCCCGTGCGCGATCGCCGTCGCCGCGATCCACGCGTCGTTCAGGTCCAACCGGCGGCCGGCAGCCCGTAACGCGACCCGCAGTTCGGCCCAGGCGTCGGCGACCTGGTCATCCACCGGCAGTGGATCAAGGGCGAGCGCCGACTGCAACGTCCTGAGCCGGGCCGCTCTGGCGGCCGGATCGGCCGCGTTCAACACACCGAGCCGCAGCTCTCCGATGGTGATCATCGAGAGAGTGAGGGAATGCCGGATGGACGAGATCCGACCCTGCTCCAGCCCGATGAACAGCGAGGTGTCGGCTAGCGCCCGTAGCGTTCCCAAGGATCCTTCAGGTCGTCGGTGGTCTCGTCACCGAGCAGCTCGCGCAGCTCGTCACGAAGCCCTGGGTCCGCCTGATGTGCGAGCAGGACCTCGGCCGGCAGGAATCGTGGCCGCCGGGGGAGGGGGACGAGGCGCGCCACCGGCCGACCGTTGACCGTGACGTCGAGCTCCTCGCCCTCCTCGACCCGGCGCAACACCTCGCTGGTGTTGTTGCGCAGCTCGCGAAGCGGGATGTCGGTCACCCCACGAGTGTAGCCGATCGGCTACACCTCTAGGCGGGATCGCCCGCTGGCACCAGCGGGACGTTGGCCACCTCGTCCTTTCCGGCGCGCACGAACACCGCGACCACGACCGCTGCGAGCGCGATGATGCCGCCACCCCACGCGAACGCCGTGGTGTAGCCGGCGACGGCTGCCTCGGCGCCGATCGCCTGCGTCGGCGGCAGATTCGCCGCGAGGTAGGTCGCCGCAGCTGTTGTGGCGATCGTGTTGAGCAGCGCGGTGCCCAACGAGCCACCGATCTGCTGGGTGGCGTTCAACACCGCACTGGCCGCGCCGGCGTCGTTGTTGCTGACGCCGACCAACGCGAGGCTGGCCAGCGGCACGAACACCAGACCCATGCCCAACCCGAGGAAGATCTCCGCTGGCAGCAGATGCGCGACGAAACTGGTCTCGACGCCCAGCCGGGACAGCGAGAACATGGCCCCACCGGCGATCAGCGGGCCGACGATCATCATTCCGCGGGCGCCGTACCTGGGCAGCAGGACGCTCGCGATGCCGGCGCCGACGAGCACGCCGAGGGTCACCGGCAGCGACGCAAGGCCGGCCTCCAGCGGCGTGTAGCCCAGCGTTCCCTGGAAGTAGAACGTCAGGAACAGGAACGAGCCGAACAACCCGGCCCCGACCAGCAGTGACGACAGGAACGCGCCTCCGCGGTTGCGTTCGAGGATGATCCGTAACGGGAGCAACGGGTTCGGCGTGCGGGCCTCCCACGCGAGGAACAGGACCAGCAGCAGAACGCCGAGGCCCAGGAACAGCACTGTGACCCCTGCGCCCCAGCCGTCCGTCGCGGCCTTCGTGAAGCCGTAGACGAGGCTCATCAGTCCGAGGGTGGCGAGCACCGCGCCGGGAACGTCGTACTTCGTGCTCCCGTCGGTGCGGCTCTCCGGCACCAGACGGATGGCCGCCGCCATCGCCAGCAACGCCACCGGCACGTTCACCAGCAGGCACCAGCGCCAGCTCGTGTACTCGGTCAGGACGCCGC
>JACDBJ010000051.1 GCA_013695005.1 Pseudonocardiales bacterium | reverse complement strand
GGAGTACATCGAGCACTTCGCCGCGCTGCGGGCGGCCGCCACCGAGGGCGAACCGCTGCGGGCGTTCCTCCGCGAGCTGGTCGCCGAGCTCGACAGTATCTGAGCGCTAAGTCTTGACAACTCGAGTTGTGCACGACCAGGCTAGTCTCATTAATCGAGGTACAATGAGACTTGGAGCATGAGATGGACGAGATTGTCGTGCTGAGGGCGAGCTGGCGCGGGTGAACCACGACCCGCTCGACGCCCTGGTCGAGTTCTACTGCCTGCGGCCCGAGGCCCGGGACAACCTGCTCGCCGTCCACGTCGAGGACGGAGCCGGCTGCTGCCGCGGCTGCGACTCTCAAGTCCGACCCCGGCCGCCGTGGCCGCGCACCCTGCGAATGGCCGGCGACCTCGCCGCGCGGCAGCCTGAGCGCCGGATGGCGCACCCCGACAGACCCGTGTCACCCAGGAGCCGACCACCCGCCACATAAGCTCGCGCCGGTCCGAGGGGCGTGCTACGGCTCGTCTCGCACACGGTTGGGCCGGCGGCTGTTATCGTGAAGTTCCGTGCAGACCCGACCGACCAGGCACGTGTTCGTCACCGGCGGTGTCGCCTCCTCGCTGGGCAAGGGTCTGACGGCTTCCAGCCTCGGTCAGCTGCTCACGGCACGCGGCCTGCGCGTCATCATGCAGAAGCTGGACCCCTACCTGAACGTCGATCCGGGGACGATGAACCCGTTCCAGCACGGCGAGGTCTTCGTCACCGAGGACGGCGCCGAGACCGACCTGGACATCGGCCACTACGAGCGCTTCCTCGATCGTGACCTGTCCGGCCACGCAAACGTCACGACCGGCCAGATCTACTCCACCGTGATCGCCAAGGAACGCCGCGGCGAGTACCTGGGCGACACCGTGCAGGTCATACCGCACATCACCAACGAGATCAAGGAACGCATCCTCGCGATGGCCGCGCCCGACGCCGCCGGGACTCCGCCGGACGTGGTGATCACCGAGGTGGGCGGAACGGTCGGCGACATCGAGTCGCTGCCGTTCCTCGAGGCCGCCCGGCAGGTGCGCCAGGAGATCGGCCGGGACAACATCTTCTTCCTGCACGTCTCCCTGCTGCCGTTCCTCGCCCCGTCCGGCGAGCTCAAGACCAAGCCCACGCAGCACTCGGTGGCCGCCCTGCGCAACATCGGTATTCAGCCCGACGCGATCGTGCTGCGCGCCGACCGCGAGGTCCCGGAGAACCTCAAGCGCAAGATCAGCCTGATGTGCGACGTGGAGCCCGACGGCGTCGTCGCCGCCCCCGACGCACCGTCGATCTACGACATCCCACGGGTCCTGCACACCGAGGGCCTGGACGCCTACGTCGTGCGGCGGCTCCGGCTTCCGTTCCGTGACGTCGACTGGGCGGTGTGGGGCGACCTGCTCGACCGCGTGCACCATCCGGCCGAGATGGTGCGGATCGCGCTGGTCGGCAAGTACGTCGACCTGCCCGACGCATACCTCTCGGTGATCGAGGCGCTGCGGGCCGGCGGGTTCGCGCACCGCGCCAAGGTCGAGCTGCGGTGGGTGACGTCCGACGACTGTGAGACCCCGGCCGAGGCGGCGGCCGCACTCGACGAGGTCGACGGCGTGCTCGTGCCGGGCGGGTTCGGCATCCGCGGCATCGAGGGCAAGATCGGCGCCATCCGGCACGCCCGCGAGCGCGGCATCCCCACCCTCGGGCTGTGCCTCGGTCTGCAGTGCATGGTGATCGACCTGGCACGCGGGCTGGCCGGGCTGACGGCCGCGAACTCCACGGAGTTCGACCCGGCGACGCCGGACCCGGTGATCAGCACGATGGCCGACCAGGTGGAGGTCGTCGCCGGCGAGCGCAACATGGGCGGCACGATGCGCCTCGGCGCGTACCCGGCAGTGCTGGCCGAGGGGAGTGTCGTAGCGAAGGCCTACGGCGAGGACAAGATCTCCGAGCGGCACCGGCACCGCTACGAGGTGAACAACGCCTACCGCGACGCGCTCACCGAGGCCGGGCTGGTCATCGGCGGAACGTCGCCCGCCGGTGAGCTGGTGGAGTTCATCGAGCTGCCCACCGACGTGCACCCGTTCTTCGTCGGCACCCAGGCGCACCCAGAGCTCAAGAGCCGCCCGACCCGCCCACACCCGCTGTTCGCCGCGTTCATCGCCGCCGCTCTGCAGTATCGGGCCGCCGACCGACTGCCGGTGGAGCTGCCGGCCGTCGAGCGTCAGCGAGCCCCCGTTGCCTGAGCCCCCGTTGGAAGCGCCGGCGTCGACCGAGCCCACGGAGGCCGAGTCGGCCGAGCCGAGGCACGAGTTTCGGGTCGCCGACTCGCGTCTGATCTATGTGGGCAACGTGATGGCGTTGCGCGCCGACGAGGTGGTCATGCCGGGCGGGCGGACCGCCGTGCGAGAGGTCGTCGAGCACCCGGGAGCGGTGATCATCGCCGCGCTGGACGACGACGACCGGCTGGCGATGGTGCACCAGTACCGGCACGCGGTCGGCCGCCGGCTCTGGGAGCTGCCCGCCGGACTGCTGGACAT
>JACDBJ010000194.1 GCA_013695005.1 Pseudonocardiales bacterium | reverse complement strand
TGCAGGCCCGGTGTTGCGGCTGGTCGCGCCGGTGCCGGCGACGATCGCCGCCGCCCCGCGCGAGGTGGCCCTCGTGCTGGACAACCTGCTCGACAACGCCGCCCGGCATGCGTCGACCGTGGTCAGGGTGTCGGTGCTACCCGCAGGGCGCGACGTTCGGCTGGTGGTCGATGACGACGGCCCCGGTGTTCCGGAGGGCGACCGCGAGCGGGTGTTCGACCGCTTCACCCGGCTCGAGCCGGCAGCCGACGGCGGCGCTGGGTTGGGTCTGGCCCTGGTGGCCGCGCTGGTGCGGGGCCGTGGTGGGGCGGCCTCGCTCGGTTCCGCGCCCGAGGGCGGGGTACGCGTCGAGGTCCGCTGGCCGGCCGCCGAGTAGGCCCTGAACCCGCCGCGGCACGTGGAGATGCGTGGTCTGCACCGAAAACCGATGCACGAGTTATGCTGGTTGGCATGTCGGACCACGTGCGTACCACGGTGAACGTTCCGGTGCAGCTAGCTCGGGCAGCGGCCGAGCAGGCGGAGCGCGAGCACGCCAGCCGCGCCAGCGTGCTGTCACGTTGGCTGCAACGCGGTCACGACGCGGCGCGATCCGACGCACTCCTGTCCGCCTACGACGAGTTCTACGCCGAGCCCGACATCGACGCGCCACCGCCGGAGCTGCGGCGCCGCCGGGCCGCAGCCTTTGACGCGCGCTGGGAGTGATTCGGTGGCCTACCTGCGCGGACAGGTGATCTATGCCGACCTCGGCTACGGACGGAAACCGTGGCTTGTGGTATCGAACAATCAGCGCAACGGGTCGCGAAAGGGCGACCTTGTCGCCGTGCGGGTGACTACGACCGCGCACGCAGTCGAACTGCCGACGGTGGTCCGGCTGTCCGCGGCCGATCAGCCTTTCGTCGGATCTGTGCTCTGTGACGACCCATACGTGATCGCCATCGACGAGGTCGACACTGCTGCCGGTGCCCTCCCGCCGGCCACCATGCGGGCGGTCGATGACGCGCTTCGACTTGCCCTCGGGCTCTGAGGCGCCGCAGCTTCTGCAACCATGCCCGCTCGTGCCCGTGCTGCGTGTCACCGCGATCATCGACGCGCCGACCTGCACCGTGGCCGGCCTGCTGCGCGAAGCCGCGCTGCTGACCGAGTCGATGCGCCGCTGCGGCCACTCGGCCGACGTGCCACAGCCGTTCCTGACCATCGGTGACCACGTGCGTTTACGTGTGCGGCTGCTGCCTGGCCTGCGGCTGCCGCTGGTGACCACCGTGACGCACGCCGACGCGGCCGGGTGGGCGTCGCGGCTGGTCAGCGGCGGGCTGCCCGAGCTGGAGCTCAGCACGATCCTCTCGGAGACACCGGCCGGTGCGCTGGTGCTCGACGAGATCCGGTGGCGGGCGCCGTGGGGCGCGTTGGGTCGGGTGCTGGACGTGGCGGTCGCCCGGCGGCTGGTGCTACGGCTGCTGGCTGTACACCGTTCGTTGCTGATCAGCCGCGCGGCCGAGCTGGCCGGCGCCGACATCGTGGTGGGTGCGGCCGTCGTCCGCGACGGGCGGCTGCTCGTCGCGAGGCGGTCGCGGCCCGCCGACCTGGCCGGCCGGTGGGAGCTGCCCGGTGGGCAGGTGGAGCCGGGGGAGCCCGAGGCCGACGCGCTGGCGCGGGAGTGCCTGGAGGAGCTGGCCGTCACGATCATTGTGGGCGACCAGGTGGGCCCTGACCTACCGCTCGGGCGGCGACGACTACTGCGGATCTACGCCGCGACGCTCCCGGCGGGGGAGCCGCGCGCGATCGAGCACGCCGAGCTGCGCTGGGTGCGCGCCACCGAGCTAAGAACCCTGGACTGGCTACCGGCCGACCGGGCCGTGCTCCCGGAGCTCAGCGAGCTGCTGCGATCACGCTGACTGGGTCGCGCGGGCGTCGCGACGGCGCGTCTGAGGGCCTTGCCGTGCACGCCGAACGCCTTGAGCTCCTGCTTGCGCATGGCGACCACCGGGCAGTTGCTGCACCGCAGCGGCGCAGAATGGCAGCACTTCTTTCTTGGGCTTTGCCATCGTTAGGGCAGGCTAAGCTGTCGACCGATTCGGATCGATACTCCGGACGGGGGTATTCTGGAATCACCGCCCCCACGACTTTTCGGAGATTCCTGCGTGCTCACCCCTGCCCCGACCGGCCTGCGCGACGAAGCGAGCGCAGAGCCCCGCCCCGGCATGCGCCCTGACCTGCGAAATGTGGCGATCATCGCGCACGTCGACCACGGCAAGACCACCCTGGTCGACGCGATGCTGCGCGCCTCCGGGGCGTTCGGCAGCCGGGTAGAGCTCGTCGACCGGGTGCTGGACTCCGGCGACCTGGAGCGCGAGAAGGGCATCACGATCCTGGCCAAGCACACAGTCGTGAACTGGAACGGGCTCACCGTCAACGTCGTCGACACCCCGGGCCACGCCGACTTCGGCGGCGAGGTGGAGCGCGGGCTGTCGATGGTGGACGGCGTGCTGCTGCTGGTCGACGCCAGCGAGGGCCCGCTGCCGCAGACCAGGTTCGTGCTGCGCAAGGCCCTGTCCGCGCAGCTGCCAGTGGTGCTCGTGGTCAACAAGACCGACCGCCCGGACGCCCGCAGCGCCGAGGTGGTCGACGAGTCGCTTGAGCTGCTGCTCGAGCTGGCCGACGAGATGCAGCTCGGCGAGAGCGCCACCCAGCAGCTGCTCGACCTTCCGGTCGTCTATTGCAGCGCCCGCTTCGGCCGGGCCTCGCGAATCCGCCCGGTGGACGGCACCGCACCCGACGAGCCGGGCCTTGAGGCGCTGTTCGACACGCTGGCCGCGACCGTCCCCGCCCCGTCCGACGATGTCGACGCGCCGCTGCAGGCGCACGTCACCAACCTCGACGCCACCAGCTACCTCGGCCGCATCGGGCTGTGCCGGGTCCGCGCCGGGCGGCTGCGCCGGGGCCAGCAGGTGGCCTGGTGCCGCGCCGACGGCACGATCGCGCGCGTCAAGATCACTGAGCTGCTGCGCACCGAGGCGCTGCACCGCGTGCCCACCGAGGCGGCCGAGGCAGGCGACCTCGTCGCGGTGGCCGGCATCCCCGACCTGATGATCGGCGACACCCTCGCCGACCCGGACGACTCCCGCCCGCTGCCCCGCATCGAGGTCGACGAGCCGGCGATCGCGGTCACCATCGGGATCAACACGTCCCCGCTGGCCGGCCGAGAGGAGCACGCCGGCACCAAGCTGACCGCCCGCCAGGTCAAGGGCCGGCTCGAGGCCGAGCTGGTCGGCAACGTCAGCATCCGGGTGCTGCCCACCGAGCGCCCCGACGCGTGGGAGGTCCAAGGTCGCGGCGAGCTCGCGCTGGCCGTGCTGGTCGAGACCATGCGCCGGGAGGGCTTCGAGCTCACCGTCGGCAAGCCCGAGGTCGTCACCCGCGTGGTCGACGGCGTGGTGCACGAGCCGTTCGAGCGGCTGGCCATCGACGTGCCCACCTCCTACCTCGGCGCGATCACCCAGCTGCTGGCGGTGCGCAAGGGCGAGCTCGACCAGATGGTGCACGGCGAGCACCGCGTCCGGCTGGACTACCGGGTGGCGAGCCGCGGGCTGATCGGCTTCCGCACCGAGTTCCTCACCGTGACTCGAGGTTCGGGGATCGCGCACCATGTCTTCGACGGCTACCGCCCGTGGGTGGGCGAGCTGCGCACCCGGCGCACCGGCTCGCTGGTGGCCGACCGGACCGGCCCGGTCACCGCGTACGCCTCGTTGCAGCTCGCCGACCGCGGCGAGCTGTTCGTCGCGCCGGGCACGGTGGTCTACGCCGGCATGGTCGTCGGCGAGAGCACCCGCGGCGACGACCTGGACATCAACATCACCCGCGAGAAGAAGCTGACCAACATCCGCTCGTCGAGCAGCGACGAGTTCGAGAAAGTCACCCCGCCGCGGCTGCTCAACCTGGAGCAGGCGCTGGAGTTCTGCTCGACCGACGAGTGCGTCGAGGTCACTCCCGGTGTGGTCCGGGTGCGCAAGGTCGAGCTCGACGCGTCTACCAGGGCCAGGGTGACGGCTCGGGCCCGCGCCGGCCGCTGACAAGCCAGCCGGCTGGGTAGCCTGATCGCCGTGGAGCTGCAGCAGATCGGTATCGGGCACCCGGCGGTCAAGGACGTGCTCGCGATCCAGCGCAACACCGCTCCTAACCGCTTCGATCTGGTGGTCGCCGACGGGCTGTGGGCCGTCAAGCTCGTGTTGGACCTGGGTTTGCGCGTAGACAAGTTCTTCTACTGCCCCGAACTGGTGCGATCCGAAGACGCGAAGGGACGGGCGGAGGAACTGTTCACCCGTGCCCGCCGCTCGTTCGAAGTCTCGGCCAAGACCCTGGAGCGCATGTCAGAGCGCGGCGAGCCAGACGGCCTCCTCGTGCTGGCCGAGATGCCGAAGTGGTACCCCGAGCAGATCGACCTGGGCGACTCCGCCCTGGTGCTGGTCACCGATGGCATCGAGATCCCCGGCAACCTCGGAACGCTGATCCGCACGCTTGACGCCGCGAAAGCCGACCTGCTGGTCATGACCAATCGGCGGACCCGGATGAGCCACCCGAAGGTCTTCAGAGGAAGCCAGGGCATGAGCCTGTCGGTGCCGCACGTCGAGTTCGAGGACACTGCCGACGCCATCTCTTGGCTCAAGCGCAACCGTTTCGCCGTCTACCTCGCCGACACCGACGACAGCAAGAACTACCGCAACCTCGACTACGTCGGACGAACAGCGATCGTCGTCGGCAGCGAGCGGTACGGGATCTCCAAGCCGTGGTACGACCACGGCTTCAGCCGAGTCGGCGTGCCGATGCTCGGCACGGCGGACTCGCTGAACGTGTCCGTCTCGGCGTCGATCCTCCTGTACGAAGCGCGAGCCCATAAGGACCGTTGGTCGCCGTCCTAGTTCGTGCCGCACCATGAAGGGCAGTGCGTGCACATCTCCCGGCCGAATGCTGGTGGAAGCTCCGCTGATCGAGGCCGATGAGCGTTAGAGGAACGGCAGCCCCTCCGCCCGTCCCGCGCTGCCCGCTGACGCCGGCCGCACACCGCGGTGGGAGGATGTCCACCCATAGCGTGGGGCGGCGAGGAGGTCGGCGGGTGGGCCGGACCACGGCCGGAACCTGGGTCGTCCGTGTCGTTGCTGTGGTCGTCGGCGTGGTTCTGGCCGCCACCGGCTGCAGCCCACCGCCCGCGCCCATCGTCGCGGCGCCGACGTCGGTGCCCCAGCGGCTGGTCAACCAGCTCGTCGTCGGGATGGACGAGCTGACCAACGGCTTCAACCCACACCTGCTCGCGCACGTCTCACCGACGACCGCCGCGCTGGCCACGCTGGTGCTGCCGTCGGTCTTTCGGCCGGCGACCGATGGCACGCTGCAGCTGGACCGGACGATCGCCAACAGCGCCCAGGTCGTCTCTGAGCAGCCCTTCACCGTCACCTACGAGCTGAACCTCAAGGCGGCCTGGTCCAACAACGCCCCGATCGCCGCCGAGGACTTCGTCTACCTCGCCGAACAGATGCGCCGCGAGCCCGGTGTCGCCGATCCCGCCGGGTACCGGCTGATCACCGAGGTCCGCTCGCGGGCCGGCGGCAAGGCCGTCGACGTGGTGTTCGCCGAGCCCTACCCGGCGTGGCAGCAGCTGTTCTCCAACCTGCTGCCGGCGCACCTGCTCAAGGACGCCCCCGGGTCGTGGACCGGCGCGCTCACCAACGGCATCCCGGTCTCCGGCGGACCGTTCCGGGTGCAGGACGTCGACCGCGACCGCGGCGAGATCGTGCTCGCCCGCAACGACGCCTACTGGGACACCCCGGCCGGGCTGGACCGGCTGGTGCTGCGCCGCACCGACGCCGCCGGCCTGGCCAACGGCCTGCGTACGGGAGAGATCCCGATCGCGCTGCCGCGCGCGGACCCGGCGGTGATGGCGGCGCTCGCCGGCCTCGGCAGCGACGTCCGCGTGCAGACCGTCCCGCAGCCGGTGGTCGT
>JACDBJ010000156.1 GCA_013695005.1 Pseudonocardiales bacterium | reverse complement strand
CATCGACCCGCGGCTCGACTCGCGGCGGAGGCTGGTCCTGCGCCCGGCCGCCGTTACGCCGGTCCGGTCCGACCAGCCCGCGGCGGACGTCCCCCGGCGCGCGAACCGGCCCACCCCGTGCGCGGGTGGACGAGGCGAGCTGCCACGGCACGCTCGTGACCATCACACCCGGCTGGAACAGCAGCCGTCCCTTGAGCCGCAGCGCCGTCTGGTTGTGCAGCAGCTGCTCCCACCACCGCCCCACGACGTACTCCGGGATGAACACCGTCACCACGTCGCGCGGGCTGTCGGTCCGGATGCGCTTGACGTAGTCCAGGACCGGCTTGGTGATCTCGCGGAAGGGCGACTCGATCACCTTGAGCGGAACGGGCATGTCGTGTTCCTCCCACTCCTGCACGAACGCGCGGGTCTCCTCGTCGTCGACGTTGACGGTCACCGCCTCGATCGTGTCCGGCCGGGTCGCCCGCGCGTAGGCCAGTGCGCGCTGCGTCGGCAGGTGCAGCTTGGAGACCAGCACGATCGCGTGGTTGCGCGAGGGCAGGATGTTGTCCTGCTCGCCGGTTTCCAGCTCGGCCGCGACCTGGTCGTAGTGCCGCCGGATCCCCGAAATGAGTACGAAGATCGCGGCCATCGCGGCCACGGCGATCCACGCCCCTATGAAGAACTTGGTGATCAGCACGATCACCAGCACCGTACCGGTCATGATCATGCCGAAGCCGTTGATCGTCTGTGCCCTGCGCATCCGGCGGCGGGCCACCGGGTCGGTCTCCTCGGCGAGGTGCCGCCTCCAGTGCCGCAGCATGCCGGCCTGGCTGAGCGTGAACGACACGAAGACGCCGACCGTGTACAGCGGGATCAGGCGTGTCACCTGGGCCTGGAACGCGACGACCAGCACGATGGCGAAGCCGGCGAGGAACACGATCCCGTTGGAGAACGCGAGCCGGTCGCCGCGGGTGTGCAGCTGGCGCGGCAGGTACCGGTCCTGGGACAGGATCGAGCCCAACACGGGGAAGCCGTTGAAAGCCGTGTTCGCGGCGAGCACCAAGATCAGCGCTGTCACCGTGACGACGAAGACGTATCCGAGCCGGAAGTCGCCGAACACAGCGTCGGCGATCTGCGCGACCAGGGTGGGCTGCTCGTAGTCGGGCGGTGCGTTGACGAACTGGTGCGCCGGGTCCTCGGCCATCTTGACGCCGGTGAGCCGGGCCAGCGCAATCAGCCCCATGAACATCGTCACCGAGATCGTGCCCAGCAGCAGCAGCGTGGTCGCCGCGTTGCGGGACTTCGGCTTGCGGAACGCCGGTACGCCGTTGGCCACGGCCTCGACCCCGGTCAGCGCGGCACAGCCCTGGGTGAACGAGCGCAGCACCAGCAGCACCAGCGCGAGCCCGGTGAGCTGGTCGGCGTTGGCCAGCAGCTCGAGGTCCGCGCTGTCGGCTCGCACCTCGTGGCCGAGCACCAGCGACCTGGTGAGGCCCCAGATGACCATGGTCGCGATGCCGACCATGAATGCATAGGTCGGGATGGCGAACGCCGTGCCGGACTCGCGGATACCCCGCAGGTTCGCCGCCGTCAGCAACACGATCGCGACGACGGCGAACTCCACCATGTGGTCGGCGACGTAGGGCACCACCGAGCCGATGTTGGCCGCCGCCGCCGAGATCGACACCGCGACGGTCAGCGTGTAGTCCACCAGCAGCGCACTGGCCACGGTGAGACCTGCGCGCGGCCCGAGGTTGACCGTCGCCACCTCGTAGTCGCCGCCGCCGGAGGGATAGGCGCGCACCACCTGCCGGTAGCTGGTGACCACCGTGAGCAGCACGATGGCGACCGTCAGCCCGATCCAGGGTGAGAAGGCGTAGGCGGCGAGCCCGCCGACGGACAGCGTGAGGAATATCTCCTCGGGGGCGTATGCGACGGACGACAGGGCGTCGGAGGCGAACACCGGCAGCGCGATCCGCTTGGGCAGCAGCGTGTGACCGAGCCGGTCACTGCGGAAAGGACGCCCTACAAGCAGCCGCTTCACCGCGGTGACGAGCGTGGCCACGGCGGTGAGCCTATGCGCGCTCTCGGGTGGCACGCAGGCCGGACCCGGCCGCCACGCGATAGCGTGGAACCGAGTTCCCCGAGGAGGCGACGTGTACGTCGTGATCATGGGCTGTGGGCGCGTCGGTTCCTCGTTGGCCGCGGGTCTGGAGCGGATCGGCCACGAGGTGGCGGTGATCGACCGTGACCCGCAGGCCTTCCGCAGGCTGTCCGCAGAGTTCAGCGGACGGCAGATCATCGGCATCGGCTACGACCCCGACATCATGAAGGAAGCCGGCATCGAGCGGGCCGACGCGTTCGCGGCGGTCTCCAGCGGCGACAACTCCAACATCATCTCCGCCAGGGTCGCCCGCGAGACGTTCGGTGTGAAGCGGGTGGTCGCCCGGATCTACGACCCCAAGCGCGCCGCGGTGTACGAACGGCTGGGCATCCCGACGATCGCCACCGTGCCGTGGAGCACCGACCGCCTGATGCGGATGCTGGTGCCGGACTCCGCGGAGACGGCCTGGCGCGAGCCGGCCGGCACCGTCGCCGTCCTTCAGCTCCCGGTGCACGAGGGCTGGGCGGGGCGCCCGGTCGCCGAGCTGGAGGAGGCGACCGGCAGCCGGGTGGCGTTCATCGTGCGGTTCGGCAGCGGCGTGCTGCCGGACGCCGAGACCTGCACGCAAGAAGGCGATGTGATCTACGTGGCTGCCAGGTCGGGCACGGTCGGCGATGTCACCGCCGCCGCCGCAGCGGCGCCCGAGAGGGGCTGAGCGGCGTGCGGGTTGCCATCGCGGGAGCCGGAGCGGTCGGGCGCTCCATCGCCCAGGAGCTCATCGACAACAAGCACGAGGTCATGTTGATCGAGCGCGAGCTGGCCAACATCGAGCCACGGACCGTCGAGCAGGCGGAGTGGGTGCACGCCGACGCGTGTGAGCTCGCCTCCCTGGAGGAGGCCGGCCTGGACGGCTGCGACGTGGTGATCGCCGCGACCGGCGACGACAAGGTCAATCTGGTCGTGTCGCTGCTCGCCAAGACCGAGTTCGCTGTGCGCCGGGTGGTGGCGCGGGTGAACGACCCGCGCAACGAGTGGCTCTTCGACGAGAACTGGGGCGTCGACGTCGCGGTCTCGACCCCCCGGATCCTGGCCGCGATGGTCGAGGAGGCGGTCAGCGTCGGCGACCTCGTGCGGCTGATGACGCTGCGCCAGGGGCAGGCGAACCTCGTGGAGATCACCCTGCCGGCCGACACCCCGCTGGCCGGTCGGGCGGTGCGGAGCCTGGACCTGCCCACCGATGCGGCGCTGGTGACGATCCTGCGCGGCGGTCGGGTGATCGTGCCGCAGGGCGACGACCCGCTGGAGGGTGGCGACGAGCTGCTGTTCGTGGCCTCCGACGCCGTCGAGCAGGACATTCGGGACGCGCTCGCCCCCGACGACGCGCCGAGCTAACCAGTCGAGCTAAACGGCGGCGGATGCGTGTTGCGCGCGCTTCGCACGCCGCACGGCCCACACCGTGCCGAGCAGCGCGACTGCCAGCAGCGGGTAGCCCATCGCGAGCCTGGCCACGGCCAGCCACGTCGTCTCGTCGGAGTTGTAGAGCCAGCCCTGCACCAGCAGCCGCGCGCCGAAGACCGCGGTCCACAGCAGGGTCGCGACGGTGTACGCGGTGAGCAGCCGCTTGTCCTGCCGCCAGGCGTGGCCCTCGCCGTTGATCACGTGCCAGATCACGCCGGCCAGCGGCCAGCGCACCAGCACCGAGAGCAGGAACGCCCCGCCGAGGATCGCGCTGTACCACAAGCCGGGCAGGAAGAAGTCCTTCGCTTCGCCGGTGCGGTAGGCGATGAACGCGCACACGCCGACGCCGAGCAGTCCGGATATCGCCGGCTGCAACACCTCGCGCCGGCTGAGCCGCCAGATGGCGATCGCGACCGCGACCGCAAGAGAGGCGATCAGCGCCGGCTGGAGTGAGGTGATGACGTTCACGGTGACGAAGACGGCGACCGGCACGGTCGAGGAGACCAGCCCCGCGATGCCACCCATCTGCTCGAGCAATGTGGGCGTGCGGGGCTCGGCGGCCTCTGAGCTGGTCTCGGGAGAGTTCTCGGCCGTCTTGGGTGGTTCGGTCACTGGGCCTGCTGCAACTCGTAGTAGGGGTTGTAGAGCACCTTCTGCCCCTCACGCATCGCGATCCGACCGCGGACCTTGATCGTCCGGCCCGGCTCGATGCCCGGAATGCGCCGGCGTCCCATCCAGATCAGGGTGACGCCGTCGGTGCCGTCGAACAGCTCCGCCTGAAGGCTCGCGGCCGCTCCCTGCGGACAGAACTCCACGGCGCGGAGCCTACCGAGCATCACGACCTGCTCCCCCGACTGGCACTGCGCGACCGGTTGAGCGCCACACCGGACGGCGTCGCGGGACAGGTCGTCGGCGTCGAGCTCGGCGACGTCGGTGGTCAGCCGACGGGCCCAGCGGCGCAGAAACCCGCCTTCGGTGCTACCCATGACCGCCCCCGAACTCGCACGGTCTAGGACGACCGCACGCATAGGCCAGAATGCCCGTACGCCCAGGCTAACCCTGCTGCGGCCTCTCGCGTAGGACCCGGCACGATCGGGAGCCGTGACGGCTCGCCGCAGCGCTGGACGGCCCGACTCGCGGACGCCCATTCGGGCCGTGCTGCTGCCCGGCAGCGGCTCTGACCTGCGGTTTGTGTTCGGGGCGTTCTCCCGGCCGCTCGCCTTGGTCGGGGTGGAGCTGTCGGCTCGTGGCTGGCCCGGGTCCCGGCGCGCCGGCGGGCTCGTCGAGCGGTACCGCGCCGCGCTCGACGCCGCTGCCGCCCAGGACGGACCGCTGGTGGTCGGAGGCATCTCGGTCGGGGCGCACGTGGCGGCGCAGTGGGCTGCCG
>JACDBJ010000155.1 GCA_013695005.1 Pseudonocardiales bacterium | reverse complement strand
GACTACATGCGCGTCTCCAGCGCGCTGTGCCGGCGTTCGGGCTGACCCGCCGCCGTATTCGTCTTCTTGACCGACACCGGCGCCGGGAGCGCCGGACGGCGGTCCCCTCCTGAGCGGACCTCTGTTGTCGCGGCGTGTCCACCCGCCGCGCCCCTGGAGGAACCGCCATGTCACCACCACCACCCACCGCCGCCAAGCGCAAGCGGGGCGAGGGTCAGTGGAAGCTCGGACACCGCGAGCCGCTGACGCCCAACGAGCGCGCCAAGCGCGACGACGACGGCCTCAACGTCCGCGAGCGCATCGAGACGATCTACGCCAAGGGCGGCTTCGCGTCCATCGACCCCGGTGATCTCCGTGGGCGTTTCCGCTGGTACGGCCTCTACACCCAGCGCAAGCCCGGCATCGACGGCGGCCGGACGGCGGTGCTGGAGCCCGAGGAGCTCGACGACGAGTACTTCATGCTGCGGGTCCGCATCGACGGCGGCGCGCTGAGCACCGAGCAGCTGCGGGTGGTCGGCGAGATCTCCCAGACCTACGCCCGCGACACCGCCGACATCACCGACCGGCAGAACGTGCAGTACCACTGGATCCGGATCGAGGACATGCCCGCGGTGTGGGCGGCGCTGGAGGGAGTGGGGCTGTCCACCACCGAGGCATGCGGCGACACTCCGCGGGTCATCCTCGGCTCGCCGGTCGCCGGAGTTTCGGCGGACGAGATCATCGACGCCACCGCGGCCATCCACGACATCACCAGCCGCTACGTCGGCGACAAGGCGTTCTCCAACCTGCCTCGGAAGTTCAAGTCGGCCATCTCCGGCACGCAGGACGTGGCACACGAGACCAACGACATCTCCTTCGTCGGCGTGGTTCACCCCGAGCACGGGCCTGGTCTGGACCTGTGGGTCGGCGGCGGTTTGTCCACCAACCCGAAGATCGCGCAGCGGCTCGGCGTGTGGGTGCCGCTGGACGAGGTCGCCGAGGTGTGGGCCGGCGTGATCTCGGTGTTCCGCGACTACGGCTACCGGCGGCTGCGGCACCGCGCGCGGATCAAGTTCCTGGTCGCGGACTGGGGGCCCGAGCGGTTCCGCGAGGTGCTGGAGACCGAGTACCTGGGACGGCGGCTCATCGACGGACCTGCGCCGGAGGCTCCCGAGGCGCCGATCGACCACATCGGCGTGCATCGCCAGCTCGACGGCCGCAACTACGTGGGCGTCGCGCCGGTGGCCGGCCGGGTCACCGGCTCGGTCCTGATCGCCGTCGCCAAGGCCGCCGAGAAGGCCGGCTCGCAGCGGGTGCGCACCACCGCCCAGCAGAAGCTGGTGATCCTCGACGTGCCCGACGCCGACGTCGAGTCGCTGGTCACCGAGCTGGCCGGTCTCGGGCTGCAGGCGGAGCCCACGCCGTGGCGGCGCGCGACGATGGCCTGCACCGGCATCGAGTTCTGCAAGCTCGCCATCGTCGAGACCAAGGAGCGGGCGATCCGGCTGGTCACCGAGTTGGAGGATCGGCTGGCCGACGTGCAGGCCCAGCTGGACACCCCGGTGTCGATCCACCTCAACGGCTGCCCGAACTCGTGCGCCCGCATCCAGGTTGCCGACATCGGCCTGAAGGGCCAGATCGTCACCGACGCGGACGGCAACCAGGTCGAGGGCTTCCAGGTGCACCTCGGCGGTGGGCTCGGGCTCGACGCCGGCTTCGGACGCAAGCTACGCGGGCTGAAGGTCAGCTCCGCGGAGCTCGGCGACTACGTCGACCGGGTCGTGCGCCGCTTCGTCAAGGCCCGCGAACCCGGTGAGCGCTTCGCGCAGTGGATCCTCCGCGCCGAGGAGGACGATCTTCGATGAGCGGGTCCGGCGGTTCCGCGGAGCGGGCCGTGCCGTTCTACTGCCCGTACTGCGGCGACGAGGACCTCCGCCCGGCCGAGGAACCGCAGGGCGCGTGGTGGTGCGCCGCCTGCCTGCGGACCTTCGCGCTCAAGCTGGTCGGCATCGGGGTGCTGTCGTGAGCACCACGCTGACCCAGCGCGCGATCGCGGAAGCCGGCGCCACCGAGCTCGGCCCCGACGCCACCGCCGAGCAGGTGCTGGCCTGGACCGCGGCGACGTTCGGCGACAACTGGGTCGTCGCGTCGAACATGCAGGACGCCGCGCTGATCGACCTGGCCGCGCGCGCCCGACCCGGGGTGGACGTGCTGTTCCTCCAGACCGGGTATCACTTCGCCGAGACGATCGGCACCCGCGACGCGGCCGCGGTGATGTACGACATCCGGATCGTCGACGCGCTGCCCGAGCAGACCGTCGCCGAGCAGGACGCTGCAGAAGGCGGGGACCTGTTCGCCCGCGAGCCGGACCGCTGCTGCCAGCTGCGCAAGGTGCTGCCGCTGCAGCGCGCGCTGGCGCGTTACAGCGCGTGGGTCACCGGCGTCCGCCGCGTCGAGGCCCTGACCAGGGCGAACACGCCGATGATCACCTACGACGAACGGCACGACCTGGTGAAGGTCAACCCGCTCGCGGCGTGGACCGACGAGGACTTAGACACCTACATCGCCGAACACGGGGTGCTGGTCAACCCGCTCGTGGACGCCGGCTACCCATCGATCGGTTGCGCGCCGTGCACGGCGAAGCCGGCGCCGGGCGCCGACCCCCGCTCCGGCCGCTGGGCCGGCAGGGCAAAGACCGAATGCGGGCTGCACGGATGACCGCCGCCCCGCCCACGACGGCGACTGCGCTCGACGCCCTGGGCGTGCTCGAGTCCGAGGCCATCCACGTCTTCCGGGAGGTAGCCGGCGAGTTCGACCGGCCGGTCATCCTGTTCTCCGGCGGCAAGGACTCCACGCTGTTGGTGCACCTCGCGGTGAAGGCGTTCGCGCCCGCACCGGTGCCCTTCGGGCTGCTGCACGTCGACACCGGGCACAACTACCCCGAGGTGATCGACTTCCGCGACGAGCTGGTCCAGCGGCTCGGGCTGCGGCTGGAGGTCGCGCACGTTCAGGAGTGGATCGACGACGGCCGGCTCGTCGAACGGCCGGACGGCACCCGCAACCCGCTACAGACCACTCCTCTGCTGGACACGATCGCGGCGCACCGCTTCGACGCGGTGGTCGGTGGTGGCCGCCGCGACGAGGAGCGCTCCCGGGCCAAGGAGCGGATCGTCAGCCTGCGCGACGCCTTCGGCCGGTGGGACCCGCGCCGCCAGCGCCCCGAGCTGTGGAACCTCTACAACGGCCGGCACGCCCCGGGCGAGCACGTCCGGGTCTTCCCGCTGTCCAACTGGACCGAGCTGGACGTCTGGCGTTACATCGCCCGCGAGGGCGTCGAGCTGCCGCCGATCTACTACGCGCACCGCCGCGAGGTCTTTCGCCGCGACGGCATGTGGCTGGCCGAGGGCCCGTGGGGTGGCCCTCGTACAGGCGAGGAGGTGGCGACGCTCTCGGTGCGCTACCGCACAGTCGGCGACGGCTCGTGCACCGGCGCCGTCGAGTCCACCGCGTCCACGGTGGCGGAGGTCATCGAGGAGGTGGCGGCGTCCCGCCTGACCGAACGCGGCGCCACCAGGGCCGACGACCGGCTGACCGAGGCCGCCATGGAGGACCGCAAGCGGGAGGGCTACTTCTGACATGACCGATCTGCTGAGGTTCGCCACCGCAGGCAGCGTGGACGACGGCAAGTCCACGCTGGTCGGACGCCTGCTCTACGACACCAAGTCCGTGCTCGCCGACCAGATCGAGGCAGTGCGCCGGGCGTCGGTGGACAAGGGGTTGGCCACGCCGGACCTGAGCCTGCTGGTCGACGGCCTGCGCGCCGAGCGCGAGCAGGGCATCACGATCGACGTCGCCTACCGCTACTTCGCCACCCCGCGCCGGGAGTTCGTGCTCGCCGACACCCCGGGGCACGTGCAGTACACCCGCAACACCGTCACCGGTGCCTCCACCGCCGAGCTCGCCGTGCTGCTCGTCGACGCCCGGTACGGGCTGGTCGAGCAGACCCGCCGGCACACCGCCGTGCTGGCCCTGCTGCGGGTGCCTCGGCTGGTGCTCGCCGTCAACAAGATCGACTTGGTGGACCACGACGAGGCCGTGTTCGCCGCCATCGCCAAGGACTTCACCGGCCTGGTCCGCGCGCTGGGCTACCCGACCGACCAGGTGGTGAGCATCCCGGTGTCGGCTCTGCACGGCGACAACGTCGTGGAGCGCTCGCCGCACACGCCCTGGTACGACGGCCCGACGTTGCTGGAGCACCTGGAGACCGTGCCGGTCACCGGGCCGGAGGCCGACGCGCCGCTGCGGCTGCCGGTGCAGTACGTGATCCGCCCCGGCACCGTCGAGAACCCGGACTACCGCGGCTACGCCGGCCGGGTCGCCGCGGGC
>JACDBJ010000126.1 GCA_013695005.1 Pseudonocardiales bacterium | reverse complement strand
TTCCAGGTCTTGATCCCGCCGTTGAAGATCTTGGCGATGGTCTCGCCGTTGAGCGTCAGGCTGCTCACCCCGTCCAGCTTGTAGGCAACGGCCACCGGGCCGGCCACCAGCGGGATGTGCCATGCCGGGTTGTTCTTGCAGCGAGTGGCTGCCGCGGCGACCTCGCCCTTGGACTCGCTGAGGGGGGAGTCGCTGCCTCCGAAGTCCACCAGCCCTGCGTTGAACTGCTTCACACCGGCGCCCGAACCTGTCGGGTTGTAGGCCACGTTCTGGCCCTGGCACTTGGCCGCGAAGGCCGCCACGAACACGTCGATGGCGTTCTTCTGCGCCGAGGAGCCCTCGCCGGTGAGGTTGGTCTTGCCGCCACAGTCCACCGAGGCGGTACTGGAGCTGCTCGATGTCGTGGGATTGCTGCCGCATGAGGACAGCACCATGGCGCCGGCCGCCACTAGGGCGAGCGCGACGCCGCGCCGCATAAGCTTCACGAAAGGTCCTCCGAGTCGGGGGTGAAGATGCGGCTCTTTGGCCGCTCGGATCGGACGGTAGGTAAGGCCGGTAGACGAAAACCCCCGATCCGGTGAACGGGCGGTGAACAGGTCACCGGGAGTGCCTCATAACACGCTGTTGCCTCATTGCCGTGGCTAAGCCGTGTCCTGACCGTGACTGATCGCTGAGCTGGGTGGCTGCTCAGCGCAGAAACGACACGTCGGTGTGCCAACGGGTGAATCCGAGCCGCTCGTAGAGCTTGACGGCGGGGGTGTTGTCCGCGTCGACGTAGAGCATCACCTGGCGCAAGCCGCGTTCGCGCAGGTAGTGCAGGCCGGCTGCCGTCAACGCGGCGCCGAGGTGGCGGCCTCGCTGGGACGGGTCGACGCCGACCACGTATACCTCGCCGATCGGCTCGTGCGGGTGGCTACCGCCGCTGCTGCCGTGAACCTTCGTCCAGTGGAAGCCCAGCAGCTCGCCCGTGTCGTCGTCGGTCGCGAGCAGGAAACCGGCCGGGTCGAACCACGGCTCGGCCTCGCGCAGCTTCACCTGGGCGACGTCCCACCCACCCTGTTCGGGGTGCGCCGCGAAGGCGGCGTTGTTGACCCTGAGGAACTCGGCCTCGTCCTCGCCGACCCGAAACGGGCGGATCGTGACTCCTGCCGGCAGCTCGGCTTCCGGGAGCGGGCCAAGCAGGCTGCGGCGTAGCTGCCGCAGCTGGCGGGCCTTGGTGAAGCCGAGCTGCTGCGCCATCCGGACCGCGCCCGGGTGCTCGCCGTGCGCCCACAGCCGCAGCTGCCCGCCGGCGGTGTGCTCGAGCAGGCCGCGGACCAGCGCGCTGCCGATGCCTTGGCGACGGTGAGCAGGGTGCACGGCCAGCTCACCGGCGGCGCCGGCCACCCGGTCGGTCGTGTCCAGGTGGGCGAAGCCGACGAGGGTGCCCGCGTCGTCACGGGCCAGGAGGTGCTCGGCGTCTGCGTCGCCGCCCTTGCGCAGGTGTAGCAGCACGTGCTCGGAGACCGGGGCGGTTCCGTCGGCCTCGGTCACCGCGGCAACCAGCGCGAGCACCTCGGCGGTCTCGCCGTCGTCCAGCCCGCCCCGCCAGCTCAGCTCCGCCGGTGCGCTCACGTCCTCGACCCTAACCGCGGCGGGTGGGCCACCGTCATGATCGCCGTGATCATGGGTGGATGGTGACGGAGGACGTGATCGTTCGGACGGCCGGCCCGGCGGATGCGACGGGAATCGCGGCGGTGTACGCGCCGGTCGTCGAGCAGACGGTGATCTCGTTCGAGGAGACCGCACCGGATGCGGATGAGCTCGCGCGGCGGATGCTGGCCCGGCCGCGGCTGCCGTGGCTCGTCGGTGAGCTGCGCGGGCGCGTCGTCGGGTTTGCCTACGCCAGCCAGCACCGGCAACGGGCGGCGTACCGCTGGTCGGCGGACTGCTCCATCTACCTCGACGCCGGCGCCCGCGGCAAGGGGTTGGGGCGCGCGCTGTACGAGAGGCTGTTCGCCGAGGTGCGCGAGCTGGGCTACGTGTCGCTGTTCGCCGGGGTCGCGCTGCCGAACGAGGCGAGCGTCGGGCTGCACGAGGCACTCGGCTTCACGCCCGTGGGGGTGTACCGGCAGGTCGGACACAAGCAGGGCGCCTGGATCGACGTCGGCTGGTGGCAGCTGTCGCTGTGCGAGGCCCCGCCGCAGCCGGCGGAGCCCGTCGAGTCGGTGCTCTAGTTGACGCACCCGCAGCCGCTGGCTGCCTTGGCCTCGATGACGGTCCGGTCTGGGTCGACGGCGTGCTCGCCCGCCGTGCAGCAGCCGGCGACGCCGCAGCACGAGTCCGCCGCCGCGGGCTTGGTCGCCTTGATGACCGCCGAGTGCATACCGTCGGCGACGTCGTGCGTCGGCGTGATCGTCACGTCGGTGAACCCGGCGGAGATGAGGCCGTCGCGGTACTCGCCGATGCTCAGCGCTCCCGCGATGCAGCCGACGTAGCTGCCCCGCTCGGCTCGTTGCTCGGCTGTGAGGCCGTCCTCGGCGACGACGTCGCTGATCCCGAGCCGCCCGCCCGGCGCGAGCACCCGGTGGGCCTGGGCGAACACCGCCGGCTTGTCGACCGACAGGTTGACCACGCAGTTGGAGATGATCACGTCGACCGCGCCGTCGGGCAGCGGAATGTCCTCGATCGCGCCCTTGAGGAACTCGACGTTGGTCGCGCCGGCCTGCTTGGCGTTGTGGCGTGCGAGGTCGAGCATCTCGTCGGTCATGTCCAGGCCGTAGGCCTTGCCGGTGGGGCCGACCCGGCGGGCGGAGAGCAGCACGTCGATGCCGCCGCCAGAGCCGAGGTCGAGGACGGTCTGGCCTTCGGTCAGCTCCGCGACCGCGAGCGGGTTGCCGCAGCCGAGGCTCGCGGCCACCGCCTGGGCCGGAAGGCCGTCTCGCTCGGCGTCGTCGTAGAGCTCGGCGCCGAAGCCTTCGCCGATCTCGACGTCATAGGCCACTCCGTCCGCGCCGACCCCGCAGCAGCTGGCCGTCTCTCCGGTGGCAGCGGCCGTCGCGGCGGCGGCATAACGCTCCCGGACCTGCTCGCGGGTGGTGTCGGCCTGCTGCGTCATGGTCGTGGCCTTTCGTTGTTTCGATGGTTACCTAGACAGACATTGCCTCCTGGTTCGAGAACTGTCAAGATAGAGGAGTGTCGAGACAATCGAAGCTGATCGAGCTGGTGAACGATGCAGCGTGCTGCGCGCCGCTGGCCCGCGACCCGTTGAGTGCTGGGCAGGCCGACGTGCTGGCGCGGCGGTTCAAGGCGTTGGGCGACCCGGTGCGGCTGCGGTTGCTGAGCATGATCGCCAGCCACGAGGGCGGCGAGGCGTGCGTCTGCGAGCTGACCGTGGGCTTTGAGGTCTCTGGCCCGACGATTTCCCACCACCTCAAGGTGCTGCGGGAGGCCGGGTTGATCGACGGCGAGCGCCGGGGCACCTGGATCTACTACCGCGCCCTGCCGGACGCGCTCACGGCGCTGTCCGAGGCTCTGCTGCCGGCGCCCGCTCCGGTCACGGCATGACCCAGGCTGACCTGCCGCGGCGGCTGGTTGCCGAGCTGCTGGGCACGGGGTTGCTGGTGGCGGTGGTCGTCGGCTCGGGGATCGCCGCGCAGAACCTCTCGCCCGGTCAGACCGGGCTGCAGCTGCTGCAGAACTCGCTCACCACGGTGTTCGGGTTGGGCGTGCTCATCCTGCTGTTCGGGCCGGTCTCCGGGGCGCACTTCAACCCCGTCGTCTCGGCCGCGGACTGGCTGCTCGGGCGGCGCGCGGGCACCGGGCTGAGCGGCCGGGAGACGCTGGCCTACTCCGGCGCTCAGGTCGTCGGGGCGGTGCTCGGTGCGCTGCTGGCAAACGTGA
>JACDBJ010000125.1 GCA_013695005.1 Pseudonocardiales bacterium | reverse complement strand
CCGTCAACGCCGGCTACCAGGCCCGGCAGCGCTGGCAGCAGGCCAGGCACCCCGCGGAGCTGCGAATCGCGGTGGACGCCCCGGACGCGCTGGCCCGGCTGCGCGAGGTCGGGCGCCGCGGCGATGTCCTGATCGGCTGGCCCAGCAGCGAGCCAGATGAGTCAGCCGAGCCGGACCGCCGCCGCTGGGACACCGACGACACCTTCATCGGCATCACCGACGGCGCGGCCATCGAGCCGGCGGTCGAAGCACTGCTGGAGCACGTGCGGAAGCCAGGATGGCTCACCGAGGACCCGCACGCCCACCTGCTGCCGCACCTGGTGAAGGCGTGCGAGGCGCCCGACTCACCGTGGCAGCTGCTCGGCGCCGAGCTGGGAGAGGACGGCTTCTACACCCTCGACCTGGACTACACCGGGCGAGGGAAGATCGACATCGTGCGGGCGGCGGTCCGGTTGTTCGCGAGCATCGCCGAGCCGGCGTGCTACGTCCGCCAGGTCGATCCGTTCACGGTGGACTGCATCACCGGCGTGCTGGACGGCGACGGGCCGTTCGCGACCCACGGCCATCTCATCCGGCTGCGGGTGCGCCAACCGTGACGGGCAGGCTGCGGGCCACGCCGGGATAGTCGAGCACCATGCCGTCGGTGTCGACGCTGATCTCCGCGACGAAGTCCTCCCAGCGGAACTCGACGACGGCGCCGCCCTGCGTGACGGAAAGCGTGCGGTAGGTCTGGGTCACGAGCTCGACCTCGAGCGATGGCAGCCGGATGAAGACCATGGCGAGCTCGGCCTCGCCTGGCTCGCGGTGCAGCTGCAGGCGTCGGATCGGCAGCGTGTTGAACATCGGGCTGAACTCGAGGTCGACGTCGAGCGCGCCGTCGTAGTCCATCCGCGATCCGGCCTCGCCGGTGTCCAGCAGCCAGCCGTCGTCGGTCCGGTTGGCGGTCAGGTGGCGCTCGCGCTGCTCGGCGACGGAGGTGACCGAGACGCGGCTGAGCCTGCCGGTCTCGTCGGCGAACAGGCGGTACTCGGCGGAGAACGGGGCCTGGTCCTGTGGCGCCCACACCATGCCCCCGGTCGCCCGCAGGCCGCCCTGCCCGAGCAGGACCCGGGTGGCTTCGAGCGTGCGACCCTCGGCCCCTTGCCAGGCGAGCATCCGCGTCACCGGAGCTACCGTAGCCGCGCGGCCGGGCCCCCTGGTTTGGCGGGGACCCGGCTTTGCGCGCTCGGCGCCGCTACTCGCGCTCAGGGGTCGCTTCCTGAATCTTGTCCACGACCTGGTCGACCTTTTCGTCGTGCCCGAACTTGCCCTTGACGAACTCGCCTGCCTTCTCTGCTCCTTGGTCGATCTTGTCCCCGTGCTCGTTGAGCAGCTCGCTGGCCTTGTTCTTCAAGGCGTCGAAATCCACCATTGATGCACCTCCCTCGTGGCCCGCAGTTGGGCCTGCTCATCCTGCACCATGTCACTCGCGGCGTACCTCCGACGGATCAAGATCCGCTCGCACACCGCGCAGGATCGGATGCCGCAGCCGGTGGTCCTCGGTCCAGCCGACGTGGTTCACGTCGACCACGACCCGAGGCTCGCACCAGGTCACGCCGACGCGGTCCGGCCGGGGAAGCGAGTCCGCGAACGGTGAGTCGGCTCGTCCCAGCGGTGTCATCTCCTTGCGGAGCACCCGCTGGGTGGCTTCCCCGCCTGGTCCGGCGCCGGTGCGGCCGGCGAAGCGCAGCATGCCCTCGCCGTCGTACACGCCCAGCAGCAGCGAACCGATCCGCGGGTTGGTCTTCTCCGGCCGCCACCCGCCGATCACACATGCCTGCGTCCGGCGGTGCGCGACCTTCACCCACGCGGGGCTGCGCCGGCCAGGGCGGTAGACCGAGTCGCGACGCTTGGCGAGCACGCCCTCGAGGCCCTGGTCACGTGTTGCGTCGAACAGGGCGGGGCCGTCGGTGTAGATGGGGGACAGCTGCACCGACGGCGCCTTGTCCAGCTCGAGCCGCTCGAGGGTGGCACGCCGCTCGGCGAGCGGGCGGTCCAGCAGCGGCACGCCGTAGAGGCGCAGCACGTCGAAGGCGATGAACGTCGCGGGTGCCGCGCCCGGCGACGCGGCGTGGATGCGATCGGCCAGCGCGGAGAAGGCCGGCACCCCACCGGCGAGCACCACGACCTCGCCGTCCAGTGCGCCGTCGGCCACCATCTCGGCCAGCGGCGACAGCTCGGGGAAGTGCGAGGTGACGTCGCGTTCGGTCCGGGTGGTGAGCCGCAGCCGACCGTCGGTGACGTCGGCCAGCAGCCGCCAGCCGTCCCATTTGACCTCGTAGAGCCACTCCGGGCCTACCGGAAGTGATCCGGGGGTGGCGAGCATGGGGCGCACGGGCCCATGCTGTCACTGAGAGCAAAGATCCCGAGATTGAGGAGTGGCGACCATGCGCGCGATGTGGAGTGGCGCGGTGTCCTTCGGGCTGGTCAGCGTGCCGGTGAAGCTCTACACCGCGACGACCAAGAACGACATCCGCTTCCACCAGGTCCACGAGGCCGACGGCGGGCGGATCAAGTACAAGCGGGTCTGCACGCTGGACGGCCAAGAGGTCGACTACGCCGACATCGTCAAGGGCTACGAGACCGAGGACGGCGAGCTGGTCATGCTCACCGAGGCCGATCTCGACACGCTGCCGGTGTCCACCGGGCGCGAGATCGAGGTGATCGAGTTCGTGCCGGCCGAGCAGATCGACCCGTTGCTGCTGGACAAGAGCTACTACCTCGAGCCCGAGACCAAGGCCGCCAAGCCGTACGCGCTGCTGCGCGAGGCGCTGCGCGAGACCGACCGGATGGCCGTGGTCAAGGTGGCGCTGCGGCAACGCGAGACGCTGGCGCTGCTGCGGGTGCGGGACAACGCGATCGTGCTGCAGACGATGCTCTGGCCCGACGAGGTGCGCGAGCCGGAGTTCGAGATCCTCGACACCGAGGTGGAGCTACGGCCGCAGGAGATGCAGATGGCCGCCTCGCTGGTCGACAGCCTCGGCGCCGAGTTCGACGCCACGGAGTTCAGCGACGACTACCGCCAGGCCGTCGAGGAGCTCATCGAGCGCAAGCGCACCACCGGCGACACCACGCCGGCGCCCGTGCCGGCGACGGCTGACGACAGCGCCGACAGCATGACCGACCTGCTCACCGCGCTGCAGCGCAGCGTCGAGGCGGCCACCGGATCCGGCGCCAAGGGCGCGGAGTCCAAGCCGGCGGCGTCGAAGACCGCGGCGAAGACCGGAACGTCCAAGGCCGGCACGGCCAAGAAGCCCTCGACCCGCAAGGCCCCACCGAAGAAGGCCACCGGCACTGAAGGTGCCGACAAGCCCGCGCCGCGCAAGCGCACCCGCAAGACCGCCTAGCTCAGTCGGTGGCCAGTGCCACCGACGCGCGGGGTGATCGTCGCGAGTGGACATCCAGCCGCGCTGAGCGCGGTCAAACGTCCAGTGGCCGCGATCATGGGGCAACGTGTTGTGTGCGAGCCTGCGTGGCATGCGCACCGTCGACGTCGACCGGGCCGGGATCGAGCGAACCTACGAGGTCATCGGCCCGCACGTGCGCCGGACGCCGGTGCTGGCGCTGTCGTCAGGGGTGACGCTCAAGCTCGAGTACCTGCAGCACTCGGGCTCGTTCAAGGCGCGTGGGGCGATGGCGAACCTGTTGCTGCGCGAGGTGCCGGCCGCGGGTGTCGTGGCAGCGTCCGGGGGTAACCACGGCTCGGCGGTCGCCTGGGCTGCGCAGCAACTCGGCGTGCCGGCGCGGATCTACGTGCCCACGATCTCCTCGCCGGCCAAGCTGGCGCGGATCAGGGGGTACGGCGCGCAGCTGGTCGTCGTCGGAGAGCGTTACGCCGACGCGCTCGCCGCCAGCCAGCAGTGGGCGGCCACCTCCGACGCGCTGCGGGTGCACGCCTTCGATGCCCCCGAGACGTTGCTCGGCGCGGGCAGTGCCGGCCTTGAGCTGGCGCAACAGGCCGAGCTCGACACGGTCCTGGTCTCGGTGGGCGGTGGCGGGTTGATCGGCGGCGTGTGCGCCGCGTACGCCGGCTCGGTGCGGATAGTGGGCGTGGAGCCGACCGGGGCACCGACGCTGACCGCCGCGCTGCAGGCCGGCGAGCCCGTGGACGCCCAGGCCGACAGCGTCGCGGCCGACTCGCTGGCCCCGCGCCAGGTCGGCCGGCTGATGTTCCCCATCGCACAGGACTACGTCGACCACGTGCTGCTGGTGACCGACGAGGACATCCTCGACGCCCAGCGTGCGCTGTGGGAGCTGGCCAGGGTCGTCGCGGAGCCCGGCGGCGCCACCGCGTTCGCGGCGCTGCGCAGCGGCCGCTACCGGCCGGCTCCTGGCGAGCGGGTCGGCGTCATCGTCAGCGGCGCCAACACCACAGCGGTGACGTTCTAGCGGTGAGTTCTAGCGGCTGAGCACCGACGCCGGCGGTTCCTCGTCCCGGACCAGCGCACCGAACAGCTGCTTCGCCGCAGCGGTGTCCCAGTTGACCACCGACCCGACGGCCGAGCCGCCGGTGCTCCCGATCGGCACCGTGGTGGTGATGCCGCCGTTGGACACCCCGCGCAGCGCCAACGCCAGCGAGAGCAGGTGCCAGGCGTGGTCACCGGAGTCCACGGTGATCGCGCCGGCAAGCCCCTGGGTCATCGGGATCAACCGGAACGGGTTGAGCAGCGTCCCCGGGCTCGTCGCCTTGGCCATCAACGCCGACAGGAACGCCCGCTGCCGCTGAACCCGGTCCAGGTCGGCGGCCGCGGTCGCCCTGGTGCGCACGTATCCGAGCGCGGTCGCCCCGTCGAGCTCCTGGCAGCCGGCCTTGATGTTCAGCTTGGCGAGCGGGTCCCTGATCGACTCCGGGATGCACATGTCCACCCCGCCGACGGCGTCCACGACGCCGACGAAACCGCCGAAGCCGATCTCGGCGTAGTGGTCGATGTGCAGCCCGGTGGCCTGCTCGACGGTGCGGATCAGCAGCTCCGGCCCACCGATGGAGAAGGCGGCGTTGAGCTTGTTGCGGCCGTGACCCGGGATGGCCAGGTAGGAGTCACGCGGCAGGCTGACCAACGTGCTCGGCGCGCTGCCGCTGTGCAGCACCATGATCGTGTCGGTCCGGCTGCCCTCGGTGCCTTCCGAGCGGCTGTCCGAGCCGACGATCAGCCAGTTTGTGCCCGAGGACTGTGTGTTCGACGACTCCGGCAGCGCGTCGATCCGGACGAGCTGCGTGTCGGCCCAGATGAGGAACCCCAGCAAGAGCGCCAGGATGACCGACAGCGTGATCAGGATCCGCC
>JACDBJ010000081.1 GCA_013695005.1 Pseudonocardiales bacterium | reverse complement strand
GTGTAAGAGACCACCAGCATCCCGGGTGACCGGGATGGCTCGGTAAACCCCACCCGGAGCAAGGCCAAGAGGTGGCTCGGCGCAAGCCGGGCCACTGCGCAGGCGTTCGAGGGCTGCCCGCCCGATGTCTGCGGGTAGGCCGCACGAACCCGTCGGCGACGGCGGGTCCAGATGGATGGTCGCCCACCGGAGCACCGCAAGGTGCCCGGGGACAGGATCCGGCTTACAGGCCAGCTCGTCCGCCCCACGCGTGTAACCAGGAGCGATGATCGCCGTGAGTGGACATCCAGCCGCCGCATCCGCGGTCGGGCGTCCACTCGTGGCGATCACTGTTCCGGAGCAGGGCGGCAAGACCGTTGGCCGGGCCGACACCCACAAAGCCGGCCCATCTTCCGCGAGCGGGTGGCTGCCGTCAGGCGGCTCGGCGGCCGACCGCCCCGAACGTGCTGACGAACACGGCAGGCCTGGTGCCCGAAGCGTCCATCGCCGTGAAGCCGGCGTCCCAGGACGCGATGTCCGCCGCAGAGGCGAAGCCCGACGCCACCATGGCGTCTCGCGCTGCCCACGCCGGCGGGCGCGTCCCGGGCGCCGGAGCCAAGCGGCTGAACCAGCCTTCATGGCCGAGAACCTCTAGCCCGGCCTCCGAGAGCAGGTCGGCCAGTCGAAGCCCGACTCGGAGGTCGTTCCCTTGCGCGGTGTTGAACGCGATGTACTGGTTGTTCATCGCTTCGTAGTCGGGAGCGGGCGGCCAGGCCCGGATGGCGCTCGCCTCGGTGTCGACCAGGTGCAGGCGCCCCTGCGGTCGGAGCAGGGTCACGGCGTGATCGACGATCGCTCGCTCGCGCCCGCCGTTGTGGGCCAGCACATGCCGGATGACGACGGTGTCGAACGAGCCGGTGGGCAGGCCGGTCTCCTCGGCCCCGCCGACACACACCCGCGCGTTCGACAGCCCGCTGTGTTCGATCATCAGAGCCGCCCGCTCGACCGCCTCGGGGTCTGCGTCGACGCCCACGACGGCCCCGGCCGGCCCGACGATCTCCGCCATCGTCACGAGCGTCGCGCCCGGACCGCACCCGATGTCCGCGATCCGGGCTCCCGCGGTGATGCCGGCCATCCGCCACAGCTCGACTTCGTCCTGGCGAGCCCTCTCGGCCATCAGCCGGTAGCGCGTCACCTCGGCGTCGGACAGCCGCAGCGAGTAGCCGGCGCCGGTCATCTGGCCGGCTCCGGTTCGAACTGGCTGAGAAGGTGCTCGAGCGCCGCTTGGTCGGGCCCGACGAACGGGGCGGTGGACGGGACTCGGCGCGCAGTGTCCAGGAACTCGTCGAGCCGCCCGACCGCCGGCGGCAGGTGCGTGCTGAAGATCGCCGACGGGTTGAACTCGCGCAGCAGCGCCATGGTGCGTTCGAACAGCGCGGGGTCGATGTTGTGCACCCACGGGCTGTCCACGGTGGCCCAGAGCAGCTGCCCAGCCGTCAGCGCGTCATCCGGAGTTGCTGCGACGTCCTCCGCGCTTGCCAGCTCGGCGGACGGAAGGGGCGCACCGAAGCAGTCCGACGCTCCGGGTCGGCGAGGATCATTCCGACACCGCCGTCGTGCGGGAGCTCCAGCACGGGGTGGACGTCGAAGACGGCTTCATACCAGCGGACGCTGGCGTCCAGGTCGGTGACTGTGAGCGCCAGATGATGCAACAGAGGCTGGGTGACGGTGGGCATCGGGATCTCCTACGGTTCGTTGCGGCAGTGGGCAAGGAACATGCGAACGACGTCGTCGATGAGCCGGCTCCAGCGGTCGCCGCCGGGGTCGTTGGAGATCTGCTGGTCCACCAGGCCGGTCATCAGGGCGGTCCAGACGTCGACGTGGCGGGCGTCGTGCACCCCGTTGCGGGCGAGCTCGTCACGGGTGAGCTCGAACGCTCGTACCGCCGGCTCGTAGGACTGCGGCGACGGGCGAAATCCGGGCAGCGGGTGCTGGAACAGCAGTTGGTAGCGAGCCACGTCCGACGTGCAGAACTCGACGAAGCGCGTCGCGTCGGCCACCAGGTTCTGGTGCGGGTCGGCGGTGTCGAGAGGCTCCACCTTGGTCTGTGCGAACGCCTCGGCGGCCTCGCCGAACATGGCGTCGAAGATGGCGTTCTTGGACTCGAAGTAGGCGTAGACGGTGGGTGTGGTGATCCCTGCCCGCCGCGCGAGCTCGCGCAACGAGAGCGCGGCGAGGCCGTCCTCGCGGACCATCTCCCACGCGGTGGCGAGCAGGGTGGCGCGGGCGCCCTGCCGGCGAGCCTCGCGCCAGTCGCCCTTGGCGGGCGTCATGGCCTTGTTTACCACAGTTAGAGATATTTGCACGGTGTATAAGCCCAGTCAAGGTTGTCGATCCGACAGGCTGGGCAACGACCCCTGTGCGTCAGCCCGCTCGACCACCCACGGAGGAACTATGCTGCTCGAGGGAAAAAACGCGGTGATCTACGGAGCCGGTGGGTCGCTCGGCGCCGGCGTGGCCCAGACCTTCGCCCGTGAGGGCGCCATGGTGTTCTTGACTGGACGGACCCGCGCGAAGCTCGACGAGGTGGCCAAAGTCATCACCGAGGCCGGCGGGTCTGCCGAGGTCGCCGTTGTCGATGCCCTCGACGAGCACGCCGTCGACGAGCACGCCAGGCTGGTGGTGGCCGAGGCGGGCGGCATCGACGTCTCGCTCAACCTCGTCTCGCGCGGCGACGTCCAGGGCGTGCCTCTCGTCGAGATGGAGACCGCCGACTTGATCAGGGCGATCATGACCGGGATCACGACGAACTTCATCACCGCACGGGCTGCGGCTCGCCACATGACCAAGCAGGGCTCGGGCGTCATCCTCGCGCTGGACAGTGGATCCGCCCACGGCAGCCCGATGATGGGCAGCACCGGGCTCGCCGATGCGGCGACCGACATCCTCGTCCGTAACCTGGCCGCCGAGATCGGACCGCGCGGCGTCCGCGTCGTCGGCATGTGGATCGCCGGGGTGCCGGAGACTCTGACGCCCGAGAAGCTGGCCGCGGTCAACAGCGACCTGCAGCTTGACGACACCGCATTGCAGGGTCTGCTCGACCAGCTCGCCTCCATGCGGATGCTCCGCCGCTCGCCGAGCCTGGCCAACGTCGCCGACACCGCGGCGTTCCTGGCGTCGGACCGGGCGGCCGGCATCACCGGCACCTTCGTCAACGTCACCGGCGGGATCTTCCAGAGCTGACGACCACCTCCGCGACGGCAGCCTCGACCCGGTCGTCGGCGGGGCGACGCGGACAGCGCTCGGTACTCCTGCGATCCGGCGGCTCGTCGCGGCCTTCGCCGGGGTGACGCTGGGCGAGTGGGTGACGGGTACCGCGGTCGCCGTCCACGCCTTCGCAATCGGCGGCCCCACTGGCGGTCGGCCTGGTCGGCTTCCGCTACTTCCCGGCCGCGATCGGCATGGCCGTTGAACAGTGGGCGGTCCGCGACGACGCCACTCGCCAACGCCAGCTGAGCGGCGACCTGGCGGCACCCGAGCCCGCCACCGTCTAGGCCGGCATTGCGGCCAAAATCGCCGCGACTGGACGTTTACCCGCGCTAGGCGCGGTGACATGCCCCGTCGTAGCGATCAACGTGGCGGCGAGCGTTGGCTCAGTCGGCGGCGAACCCCTGGCG
>JACDBJ010000035.1 GCA_013695005.1 Pseudonocardiales bacterium | reverse complement strand
CGGAGCTGGTGAGCACGCTGGCCGCCCGCCGGCAGCGCATCGAGTCCGGTGAGGACGTGGTCGTCGGCGTCAACCGCTTCGACACCACCGAGCCCAGCCCGCTGCAGGCCGACGCCGCGGGGGCGATCGAGCGCCTCGATCCCGGTGCGGAGGCCGCCGCGCGCGAGGCGGTCGCGGCATGGCGGGCCTCGCGGGACGACGGCGCCGTCCGGGCCGCCCTGGACGAGCTGCGCGACGCGGCCAAGACCGACGTCAACCTCATGCCGGCGACGATCACCTGCGCCAAGGCCGGGGTGACGACAGGGGAGTGGGCCGGCGTGCTGCGCGAGACATTCGGGGAGTACCGGGCGCCGACCGGGATCGCCGCGGCGGCCGGTTCCGGGGACACGAAGAGCCTCTCGCGGGTACGGGAACGCGTCCGCGCCACCGAGAAGGAGATGGGCGCGCGGCTGCGGCTGCTGGTCGGCAAGCCGGGCCTGGACGGGCACTCCAACGGCGCCGAGCAGGTCGCGCTGCGGGCCAGGGACGCCGGCTTCGAGGTCGTCTACCAGGGGATTCGGCTCACACCGGCGGAGATCGTGGCGGCCGCCGTCCAGGAGGGTGTGCACCTGGTCGGCCTGTCGGTCCTGTCCGGCTCGCACCTCGGCGTCGTGCCGGCGGTCGTGGACGGGCTGCGCGCGGCCGGCGTCGGGGACGTGCCGGTGATCGCGGGCGGGATCATTCCGCCAGCGGATGCCGCGGCGTTGCGGGAGGCGGGGGTCGCGGCGGTGTTCACGCCGAAGGACTTCCGAATGGACGAGATCATGGACGAGATCGTGAGCCTGATCCGCACGGCCAACGGCCTGCCCGACTGACCATCGTCGGGCGAAAACTCATCGCTTGTTGACTTTCTGCTGAGGCAGTTCTACGCTGGCGCGTGTACAAAATTCTTCATGCAATGAATTTCGGGAAGTCGTCATGGACGCAGGTCACATCACCGGAGCCAGGCTCGCGTGATTGCCGGCGTGTTGGGCGCGGTGATCGCGGTCGTGCTTGGCCTGGTCACCCTCGGCGTGCAGGCGACCGCCGCCCCGCATGGCCTGCCGCTGGCCGTGGCGGTGCCGGAGGGACAGGCCGGCCAGGCCCTCGCGCCGGTGGTGGGGCGGCTGCGCCAGCAGGGTGGAGAGGCGGTGTCCTGGCGGGCGGCGACCCCGCAACAGGCGGCGGAGCTGCTCGACGACAAGGAGATCTACGGCATCCTCGAGCTGACGCCGCCCGCCCCGGGCGCGCGGTTCGCCCCGACGGCGGTGGTGTCCGGCGCGTTGAACCCGGCCGGTACCCAGGCCGCGCAGCAGGTGCTCGTGACGGCCGGCCAGGCCCTCGGCGATGCCGTCGCCGGGCAGGTGCCTGGCGCGACAGCGGGCCCGGTCACCGTGCGGACCGTGCACCCGACCTCGACGGCGGCCAAGACTTTGCCGCTGGCGGCGAGCGCGCTGATGTGGCTGGCCACGCTGGCGGCATCCGCCGTGGTGGTAGCGGTATCGATGCGGGGCGGCCGTAAACCGTCGACCGCGACCCGGCTGACCGCGGCGGCGACGGCGACGGTGCTGGCACCGTCCGTGGTGCTGGGCTTCGCCTGGCTGTGGGACTCCGGGATCCCGGTGCCGTGGTCGGCTGTCGGCTTCCTCGTGCTGGTGGCGGCGGCGTTCGCGCTGCTGCAGGGCGGGGTGCTGCGCCTGCTCGGGCTGCCGGGCATCGCCGTTCTCGCCCCGCTGTACCTGATGGCGCCCGCGGTGGCCGCGCTGCCAGCGGAGCTGCTGCAGCCGGCGTACAAGGCGGCGCTGTGGTCGTGGACGCCGTTCCGGTTCTCCACCGAGACGCTGCGCAGCCTGCTGTTCCTCGACGGTTCGGCGCCGGACGTGTCCACCGGGATCGTCGTGTTCGCGTCGATCGCGGTCGTCGGGCTGGCCGTCCTGCTGTGGCCGGCGCGGAAGAAGGGTGACGACGGCGCTCCGGTGGCCGCGCAATCGTCGCCGCGGGTTGCGGTCGGCTGACTCAGGCGCGCTCGGCGTGCTCGGCTTGCTCGGCTTGCACCTCCGCCTGCTCCTCGGCTTCGGCTTCCTCGCCCCGGCGACGGAAGAAGCGGAAGCCGGGGACGCCGTGGATCGCTTGGCGGACCTCCTTGAGCACCTCGACCAGCTCGTGTACGTCCGGCCCGACGTTCTCGAGGGTGGTGAGGACCGGCAGGATGTCGCGTTCGACCCGCTCGGTGATCTCCGGTAGCTGGTCGATGAGCTTGATCGCGGCGTGTACCTCCTCCTCGGTCAGCTCCTCGACGAACCGCTTGGCCAACGGGGCGGCGCGCTGCGCCAGCGGTTGGTAGATCGCCAGGATTTCGGTCGCGCCGTCGGTGGCCGCCTCCGCCTTGGCCACCACCGTCGCGGCCTGCGTGTTGACCTTGGCGGCGGCGGTGACGGTGAGCTCAGCCTCGGCGGTCACCACGCCGGACTGCTTGATCAGTGCATCCGCCGACGCGGTGATGGTGGCGGCCGCGCTGATGGTGGCGTCGGCCTTCGCCGCGATGGCATCGACCCGTTTGATCAGCGCCTCGGCGTGGTCGACCACGCTGGAGATCCGCGGTACCAGCCGCTCGATCTCACCGACCAGATTGACGGCCCGCTGCGGCAGCGTCGCCGCCACGCCGACGGCGTCGGCCGACCAGCCGGCGACCGACCGGGCGGCGTCGATCACGTCTCCCGGCCCGGGGACCGCCACGCCTGCGACACGGAGCATGGCG
>JACDBJ010000034.1 GCA_013695005.1 Pseudonocardiales bacterium | reverse complement strand
GACGTGCCCCGTCGCCACCCCCGCCGCCACCGCCGCCACCCCCGCCGCCACCGCCGCCGCCTGGGCAGCCGCGGGAGGGGGCAGGAATGATGTCGCGGGAGTGCTTACCATGCCCATTGAGCCCGTTTTTGGAGACGGTGATTTCGACGTACGGGTTTTTTGCGCTGCCGGTGGCGTGGCAGATCGTGATCTTGTCCTTCGGATCGGCGACGGCGCCACCGGGCGATACGGTGAGCAGCAAGACGAAGCTCGCCAGCACCGCTGCGAGCGCTCGCCAGCCGGTGGCCTTGACGAGGACCCTCGGGATTGCTCCGACCCACTGCGGAATGCTCCTGCGTCCCATGCAACTCTCCTTCCGCGGAGCTATGATCAACTCGACACAGTAGCGGAAACTGGCTGGTCCGACAACAAGAGCGCAGTTAGGTACCTGTGTGGTGTAACGAACAGTAAAATGGCTCTTCACGCTGTACTTGGGAGCGGGGGTGAGGGTGCGCCGCGGCGACACGCCGGGCGCGGTTGATCGGCTGAAGGGCCTGGGGCTCAGGTAGGGCCTGGGGCTCAGGTGATGCAGGACGCTACTTCGTCGATGACGGCTGCGCTGGTAACGGGGCTGCTCGGCGTGCACGGGTTCACCGTGCTCGCCGCGTCCGAGGTGGGCGGCGAGTTGGAGCGGCTTGTAGAAACCACCGCGGACCTGGTGGGCTGCCCGGACTGCGGGGCGGTGGCGCGGGCGAAGGACCGCCGCCCGAGTTGGGTTCGGGACCTGCCCCGCTGCGCGGGCTGCGGGTGCTCGACCCGTTCCATGTCGTTCACCTCGGCTTGGCCTGCGTCGATGACGTGCGCCCCGTGTCCAACAGCAGACCGGGCACCGCACCGGTGGGGTGGTCGGTCACGAAGAAGTGGACCCGACGAACTCGGCGAAGGCGATGATGTTGTCGACGTAGCTGCGGGCTTGAGTGTCGAACGCCCCACCGCATGTGATCAACCGCAGGCCAGCGTGATCAATAGCGCCGTACACCAGATCCGTCGGAAAATCGCGCTTTGAAAAGCGCTCGATCCTCGTCACCCGGAACAGCGCAGTGCTGCGGTCCTGTCGCCCGACCATGATCTCGTCACCAGCCTTCAAATCACGCAGGCGGTAGAAAACCCCTGGCTGCCCGCCCCAGTCGACGTGGCCCGCGATGATCGCCGGACCTAGCTCGCCCGGGGTCGGCGCGCCAGTGAACCAACCAGCCGGGAAGCCTGTCGGCGGCACCTCGAGGGTGCCGTCACCCCGCAAGCCGAGTTGCATCAATTCGGAGTCGACGCCAATCGCTGGGATCCCGACCCGTACCGGGGCGGACTTCGCCATCGGCACTGCCCGCTCGGCGGGTGCCGGACTGCTGCTCGGCGCCGACTCCGACGACGCCGGGTCGGCTGTACCAGCCGAGTCGGTGGAACACCCAGTGAGCGCGATGGCTATAGCGATCGCGAGGAGGACAACAGGCCCAGCTCTCCACCGACGCCAGGGCGCAATGCGGGGGCGATTCTCCATGAACCCGTGCATCCGATCACCTATCTGCACGCCAATCACTATTGCAGTCCATACCGAACACTGCCGAGCGGCCACCCCGTGGCAAACGGGACATTGCCCCGCTAGCGCGCGCTAGGGCGTGTTGATCAAGTCGTTTCGTAGCCAGATGAGGGTGGCGGCCAGGCAGATCGCGGTGTGGTAGTTGCGGGCGGTCTTGTCGCTGCGCATGGCGATGCCGCGCCAGTTCTTGAGCTGGTTGATCCCGCGTTCGACGACGTTGCGGCGGCGGTAGATGGTGGGGTCGAAGGCCGGTGGCCGCCCGGCGCGGGCTCTGCGGCGGGCGCGGTGGGTGTGCTGGTCGGCGCGGTCGGGGATGGTGACCTTGATCCCTCGGCGGGCCAGCCAGACGCGGTTGGCCCGTGACGGGTAGCCCCGGTCGGCCAGGACCCGCTCCGGGCGGGTGCGGGGTCGCCCTGCCCCGGCCCGCCGGACCCGGATCTGGCCCAGCACGGTGGTCATCATGATGGTGTCGTTGATGTTTCCCGGGGTGATCAGCACGCTCAGCGGCCGACCGTTGCCGTCGACCGCGAGGTGGATCTTGCTGGTCAACCCGCCACGGGACCGACCAATCCCATGATCAACCGGTTCCATGCGCGGATCAGTGCAATTCGACGCAGCCCGCGCGACAGGGTCGCACCGTGCTGATGCACCCGGGCAATGGACGAATCGATCGACACCACCCAGTCCAGGCTGCCCAGCTGATCAGCACGGCCCTGCACCGCGGCCAACACCCGCGCCCACGTGCCGACCTTGGCCCACCGGTCGAACCGTTTGAAGACCGTGTTCCACGGCCCGAACCGCTCCGGCACATCACGCCACAGAGCCCCCGTGCGGTAGCGCCACACGATGCCCTCCACCACCAGCCGATGATCAAGCCACGGCCGGCCACGACCGGCCACCCTAGGCAACAACGGCGCCATCACCGCCCACACCTCATCGGAAATCTCACGACGTCGCGACATCAGCCAAGACTTCCGCACCACACACCAAAACTATTTGATCAACACGCCCTAGCCGCGACCGGAGGGGCGGCGGCGGCCGCGCTCGGCCCAGCACGTCGTGTGCCAGTGCCGGCGGTCCTCGAGGCCGCCGTACGCGTCGGCCGGCCAGGCGACGACGTGGCCAATGCCCGGGCGGATCTCGTGGTCGCAGCCGGGGCAGCGGTAGGTCTTGCCCGACCGGTCCCCCGGCACGCTGCGTACCACCCACTCGCCGTCGGGCCCCTGCTCGTGCCGCGTCCAGCCCAGCCCGCTGGCCGGTGGCAGGGGTTCCTCGCTACGGCGGCGGTGCTGTCGTGGCATGGCGAGTCAGCGAGTCAGCGTGCGGCGTAGTCGCGGAAGCCGTGGCCGGTCTTGCGGCCGAGCCGGCCGGCGGTGACCAGGTGCTCGAGCAGCGGCGCGGGCGCGAAGCCGGCCTCGCGGAACTCCAGGTACAGCGACCGCTCGATGGCCAGCGAGACGTCCAGCCCGACCACGTCGAGCAGCTCGAACGGCCCCATCGGCAGCGCGCAGCCGGTCTTCATCGCGGCGTCGATATCCTCGGCGGTGGCGTAGTGCGCCTCGAGCATCTTGACCGCGTCGTTGAGGTACGGGAACAACAGCGCGTTGACGATGAAGCCGGCCCGGTCGCCGCAGGACACCGGCACCTTGCGCAGCCGTTCACACAGCGCGCGACAGGTGGCGGCCACCTCCGGAGCGGTGGTGATCGTGGAGACCACCTCGACGAGCTTCATCACCGGTGCCGGGTTGAAGAAGTGCAGCCCGATCACGTCCGACGGCCGCGATGTCACGGCCGCGCACTCGACGACGGGCAGCGAGGACGTCGTGGTGGCGAGGATCGCGCCCGGCTTGCAGACCTCGTCCAGGGTGGCGAAGACGGCCCGCTTGAGATCGACCTCCTCGGCGATCGCCTCCACGACCAGGTCGCAGTCGGCGAACTCCTCGAAGTGGGTGGTGCCCCGGACCCGCGCCAGCGTGGTGTCCCGGTCGCCTTCGCTCAGCTTGCCTCGGACCACGGCCTTGTCCAGCGACTTGCGAATCTTGCCGATCGCCCCTTCGACCTTGCTGTCGCTGCGGCCGCGCAGCACGACGTCCAGCCCGGCCTTGGCCAGCACCTCTGCGATCCCGCTGGCCATCGTGCCGGTGCCGACGACACCGACCCGCTGAATGTCCCGGACGCCCGCCCCATCCGCCCCGCCGGGTTCCGGCGTCAGCGCGTCAGGCACCACGGCCGACGAGTGCGGGGACTCGTAGGTGTAGAAACCCCGGCCGCTCTTGCGCCCCAGCAACCCAGCCGTGATCATCTGCTTGAGCACCGGCGTCGGTGCGTGCACCTGGTTGCGCGACTCCCGGTACATCGTGTTGAGGATCTCGTGGGCGGTGTCCAGGCCGATCAGGTCGAGCAGCGCCAGTGGACCCATCGGGTAGCCGCAGCCGAAGCGCATCGCCGCATCGAGGTCCTCACGGCTGGCGTAGTGCGACTCGAACATCCGTGCGGCGTGGTTGAGGTAGCCGAACAGCAGGGCGTTGGCGATGAACCCGGCCCGGTCGCCGATCACCACGGCCACCTTGCCCAGCTTCTCGGCGAACGCGCGCACGTCGTCCACGACGTCCTGCTCGGTGACCACGCTGCGTACCAGCTCGACGAGATCGAGCACCGGCGCGGGGTTGAAGAAGTGCAGTCCGACGACCTTGCCCGGTCGTTTGGTGCGGACCGCAAGCTCGGTGATCGACAGCGAGGACGTGTTGGAGGCCAGCACGGTGTCCGGGCCGCACAGATCGTCGAGCTCAGCGAGGATAGAGGCCTTCAGCTCCAACCGCTCGGGCACGGCCTCGACCACCAGGTCGGCGTCGGCAAGGTCGGCCAGCGCAATCGTGACGGTGATGCGCGCCCGCAAGGCGGCGGCCTCGTCCTGGCTCAGCTTGCCACGCTCCACCGCGCGGGCGGTCGACTGCTCGAGGTGCTCGCGCCCGCGGCGCACCCCGTCGCCGTCCACCTCCACAGCGCGAACAGTGAGCCCGCTGCGGGCGAAGACCTCCGCGATCCCGGCGCCCATCGTGCCCAGCCCGACCACACCGACGGTCTGAAACTCGCGTGCCACGCCGCACCTCCGTGCTCATCGCCTGCCTGCGGCGATCCTCCCATCGCGAGTACGCCCTCGCCGAGGTCGTGACGCAGGCCGCACTAGCGCAGGCGGTGCCACACTCGGACCGCGGCCAGCAGGGCTGCCATCGACATCCGGGTCCGGCGGAAGCTCATGATCGGCAGCGGCGGTGGGAACCGCATCCTGGTGACGGCCTGCGAGCGGGCGAACTCGCGGAGCCCGTCCGCGCCGTGGATGCGGCCGAAGCCGGAGTCGCCGACCCCGCCGAACGGGAGCGCGGGCACCGCCGCGAACGCCAGCACTCCGTTGATCGACACCATGCCGCAGCGCAGCCGTGCCGCGATCTGCTCTCCACGCGCCTTGGAGAACACCGCGGCGCTCAGCCCGTAGGCGGTGGCATTGGCCAGGCGCACGACCTCGTCACGGTCGCGCACGCGGTTCACTGTGAGCATCGGGCCGAAGGTCTCCTTGGTGATGGCGTCGCAGTCCTCCGGGACGTCGGCCAACACGATCGGCTCCACCAGCGGAGGGCGGATCGAGTCCGGGCCGCCGACGACCGGCCGCGCGCCGCGGGCCAGCGCGTCGGTGACGTGGTCCCGTACGAGATCGGCCTGCGCCGGCAACGTCATCGGCCCGTAGTTCGCGCTCGGGTCCGCGCCGACCCGCACCTTCGCTGCCCGCGCCTTGAGGCGGTCGAGGAACGGCTGCGCCACGCTGTCGAGGACGTAGACCCGTTCTACCCCGACGCAGGTCTGGCCGGCATTCCACATCCCGCCCCAGACCGCGGCGTCGGCGGCGGCGTCGAGGTTCGCGTCCTCGTCGACGATCAGTACGTCCTTGCCCCCGCACTCGATCAGTACGGGCGTCAGGCTTTCGGCGCAGGTGGCCATCACGCGTTTCGCGGTGCCGGTGGAGCCGGTGAAGGCGATCTTGTCCGCGCCGGCACGGCAGAGCTCCTCGCCGGTGGCGCCGAAGCCGGTGACGACCTGCAGCAGTGGCTGCTCGGGCACCGCCTCGGCCAGGGCGCCGGCGAGGGCCACCGCGATGCCGGGTGTGAGCTCGCTGGGCTTGAACACCACGGCGTTGCCGGCAGCCAGCGCGTAGGAGATCGAGCCCATCGGCGTGTGCGCCGGGAAGTTCCACGGCCCGACCACGCCGACCACACCGAACGGGCGGTGGGTGAGGCTGGCAGCGTGGTTGGACATCAGCAGCCCGGGTGAGACCCGGCGTCGGCCGAGCACCTTGGCTGCGTTGCGCGCCGCCCACTCAAGGTGGTCGATGACCAGCACCATCTCGATCCTGGCGTCGTCGAACGGCTTGCCGGTCTCGGAGCTGATGACGCCCGCGAGCTCGTCGAGTCGCCGGACCAGCAGGCGGCGGAACGCCGCGAGCCTGGTGCGCCGCTCGCCGAAGTCCAGCTCTGCCCACCACTGCGCGGCCGGTCGAGCCCGCTGCACCGCGGCGGCCACCTCGGCGGCGTCGTGCACCGGGTAGGTGCCGACGACCTCGCCGGTGCGTGGGTCGAGCGAGTCGAACGTGGGTGGCGGGGTACCGGCGCCGCGCGCGGCGGTGTCTGCCTGGGCCATCGGCTGCTCCACCCCGGGGCTTCGAAGATCGATGCTGGTGCGGCGAGCCTACGCGTTTTCCGGCATCGCTCAGAACAGCAGCAGGTCAGAGCGTTGGGCGCCGCGCAGCGTGTCGTAGTCGACGGTGACGCAGCGGATTCCGCGGTCCTGCGCCAGCGTTCTGGCCTGCGGCCGGATCTGCTGCGCGGCGAAGATGCCGGTGACCGGCGCCAGCAGCTGATCGCGGCCGAGCAGCTCGAGATAGCGGGTCAGCTGCTCCACCCCGTCGATGTCGCCGCGGCGCTTGACCTCGACGGCGACAGTGCCGCCGTCCGGGTGGCGGCAGAGCAGGTCGACGGGCCCGATCGGCGTCGGGTACTCGCGGCGGATCACGGTCAGGCCGGACCCGAGGGTGTCGGGGTGGGCGGCGAGCAGTTCCTGCAGGTGCGCCTCGACGCCGTCCTTGACCAGTCCCGGGTCGAGTCCGAGCTCGTGCGACGAGTCGTGCAGCACCTCGTCGATGGTGATCACCAGCGACTCGTCGGACTTGTTGCGCACGGTCCACACGCCCGGCTGTTCCTCCAGCCAGCATGGCGGGCTCATCCAGTTCAGCGGCTTGTAGGCGCGGTCGTCGGCGTGGATGCTCACCGAGCCGTCGGCCTTGACCAGCAGCAGCCGCGGCGCCATCGGCAGGTGCGCGGTGAGCCGCCCCGCGTAGTCCACCTGGCAGCGGGCGATGACGAGGCGCACGGCGGCAACTCTAGGCGGCCGGTTCGGCGGCCCGGGGCTTGGAGCCGGCTGTGAATAGGCAGTTCCGAGTATCGCTGGAGGGCCGGATCAGGCATGGTGACCAACCGTGACAGACCTGGGGGATATCGCGCGCGACCTCGCGGTCGAAAGCGCGGAGCTGGACACGCTGGTCAGCAGCCTGGACGACGCCGGAGGGCGGCTGCCGACGCCCGCGGCAGGCTGGACGGTGGCGCACCAGATCGCCCACCTGGCGTGGACCGACGAGGCCACCGGGCCGACCGCCGACGCATGGCTGGACATCGCCCAGGCCTTCGCCGCGATGGCATCGACCCGTTTGATCAGCGCCTCAGCGTGGTCGACCACGCTGGAGATCCGCGGTACCAGCCGCTCGATCTCACCGAGCAGATCGACGGCCCGCTGCGGCAGCGTCGCCGCCACGCCGACGGCGTCGGCCGACCAGCCGGCGACCGACCGGGCGGCGTCGATCACGTCTCCCGGCCCGGGGACCGCCACGCCTGCGACACGGAGCATGGCG
>JACDBJ010000019.1 GCA_013695005.1 Pseudonocardiales bacterium | reverse complement strand
GCCTACATCGTGCTCGGCAAGCGGGTCGCGGCCGGTGGCAGCGGGCTGGACGACCTCGCCGTCGGCTTCGTGCTCGCGTCGGTGGTGCTGGCCCCGCTGGCCTTCACCGCGGGCGCGGTCCTGACCTCACCGCGGCTGCTGCTGCTCGGCGTGGGAGTCGGGGTGCTGTCCAGCGTGGTGCCCTACGCGCTGGACCAGGTGGTGCTGCGGCGGGTCGGCCGCGCCCGCTTCGCAGTGCTGCTGGCGCTGTTGCCCGTCACGGCCGCGGTGGTCGGGTTGGCCGCGCTGGGTCAGCTGCCGACCTGGGTGGAGGCCGCCGGCATCGTGGCCGTCATCGCCGGCGTGGCGCTGCGCTCGCGGGATTCGGAGGAGCCCGACTCAGCCGTCGAAGCGCCACCGGGTGGGTGAGCCGGCGAAGTCCTCGTGCCGAAGCCCGAATGCCCACCTCGGCGCCACGACGTAGACCCCGTTCACCGCGGGGTCGTAGAAGCTGACGGGATAGTCCGTCTCGTACTTGGCGTTGCTGGCCGCGGTGAACCGCGCCAGCCGCTCGGGCTCGCTGACCACGCTCGCGCTGCCCTCGACCACGACTGGGTTTTCCGGGTCCTGGGTGGCCACGGTGCACCGCGGGTCATGCGCGAGGTTCAGCGCCTTGCGCGAGCGCAGCCCGCTGGAGAACCACAGCTCGTCGGCGTCCCACACCCCCCAGACCGGCATGACGTGCGGGCGGCCGTCGGGCCGCACGGTGCACACCCAGTAGTTGCGGGACTCGGACAGCTGCTGCCGGGCCCACGACCACGGCATCAGCCCGGAGCCCTGGTCGGGGCCGAGGATGCCGTAGCCGGGCATCTCGGGGCGGCTCGACACTGGGCTGGGCTCCGGTGGCATGCCGCGGAGGGTAGGCGCTGGCAGCTCAGGCGACGGCGCGGAGGTCGACGTCCTGTTCGAGCAGCTTGGCCTCGTGCTCGTGGGCGTGGTGGCCGCAGAAGTGCAGCTCGCCACCCGAGGCGAACACCGCCTTGAACTTGGCGGCGGCCGAGCACCGGTCGCAGCGGTCGGGGGCTGTGGGCTCTTCGGTCTGGGCTGGCCAGTCGGCAACCGTGTGCATGGCCTTCTCCTTTCGATGGTCCGGATCGGTTCCGGCGTACGACGACGCTATGGGCGCCGTGCCCGTCGGTCATCGGGGATGGCCCTGCGACCGTCGGGCGCCGTGTGCGGGCTCTACCCCCAACCACCGGTGGGCCGCGGGGATTCCGCGTTAGGGGATCGACTCGACGGCAGTCGTAGCCTGGAGGCAGGTGAGAGTGAGCTAGGTGGAGACGTGACGTGCATCGAATGCGGCGACGAGCTGCTGGCAGAACGGGCGGATCTGGGGTACCGATACTGCACCAAACCGGAGTGCCAGGCGGCGCACCACCGCGGGCTGAAGATCACCACGGTCGCGGTGAACAAGAGCGCCGACAGGATCATCGTGGCCGACGAGGACGAGATCAGGCGTCGCGGCGAGGCGGGCGAGTTCGGCAAGAAGGACACGACCCTCAGTACGAGCTATCGAGACCTGACGCGGTCTGTGTCGGCCCGCGCGGTCCAGCCGAGGGTCCCGGCTCCCCGCACGCCGTTGCCGAGGGTGCCGAGCAACCGCCGTCCGTGGACCGAGCAACAGGAGAAGATCGTCCGGCTCTACAACGGCATGGGCCTGAGCCCGCGGGAGATCGTCGAGCGGGCCAGGACCAACGCGCCACGGCTTCGTATCACCGAAGGCCTGGTTACCAAGATCATGTCGACGCCGCCATTGCGGTAGGGACGCGGCTTAGTCCGGACCCACAAGGCGCGGCCAGTTGACCAATACGCCTGCTCGATCATGGAAGTAGTTCGAGGGCATCGACGTGCCGAGGGCGAACGACGGAGAAGTGCCGGCGGTCGAGGGTTATGACCGTCGTGATAACGAGCCGCTCGGCCAGGGCAATCACGCTGGCGTCGGCAGCTCCGAGGGGCAGGTCGTCATAGCGCTCGACGAGCTCGGCGCACCGGATCATGTCGAGGTCCGTGAGGTCGGCGAGCTGGAAGGTGCCGACGGCTATCGAGCGCAGGAAGGCGGCTTCGGCCGCCGGCGTTGCCCTCGTGGAGAGGAAGTAGCAAACCTCGGTCGCGACGAATGGTGAGATCACGGGCGGCTCGGGTAGGCGGCTCAGTAGATCGACACACTCGGCATGCCGGGAGTCACGGGGCGCCGCTGCGGCCACGATCGGCCCAGTGTCGATCAGGATCACTGCTGGCCGAACTCGGCCTTCATGACCTCGCGGGCTCGTGTCCCGAGATCGGTCTCGTCGCTGTGGATGCTGCCAACCCAGGCCGGCGGCCACGGCTCCCGTTGCGCGGCTTCGCCGCCGTCGGCGTATCCACCTGGGATCACCTCGAAGCGGACTCGGTCGCCCGCGTGCAGCGGTACTCCGAGGCGCTCGGCGACTTCGGCCAGCTCGGGTGCAACGACGAACTCGTGCAAGTCGTCCTCATGTGGCGATGGCGTGCTCATCGTCTCACCTCCCGTCGCGGCCTACGGGCCAATGGTCTCATGGTCTGAGGTCGATCAGCTGCGGTTTGCGGGCATAGCGCGGAGCCATGGACTCCATCTGCTCCAGCACGAGCTTGATAGCGGCGGGCTGCTTGTCGGGTGGGTAGCCGTGCTTGACGAGCAGCCGCTTGATCGAGGAGCGCAGCTTGGCGCGGACGTCGTCGCGCACGGTCCAGTCGGTCCGCACGTCGCGCCGCATGACCGCCACCAGCTCGCGAGCGATGTCGGCGAGGATGCCCTCGCCTTGCTCGACGACGGCCGACTCGTTCTGGGCGACGGCGTCGAAGAACGCGAGCTCATCGGGGCTCAACGGCGGCGTGAAGCGGCTGCCACGGCTCGCCTCGGCGGCCACCTCCTTGGCCAGCTCCACCAGCTCGGCGATCACTTGCGCGTAGGTCAGCTGCTGGTTGGTGTACTTGGTGATGAGCTCGGCGATGCGCTCGGAGAACGCACGCTGGCGCACCACGTTGCCATGGGTCGCCTTGGCCGACTCCTCGTTGAGCAGCTTGCGCAGGGCCTCGATCGCGAGGTGGGGGTTGCTTGCCTGCTGGGTCCTGGCGGCGAAGTCGGGGTTGAGGTCGCTCAGGGCCGGCTTGGGCATCCCGGCCGCGTCGTAGATGTCGAGGACTTCGCCGGACGCGGTGGACTCGGCGATGAGCTGGCTGAGCAATCGTTGGATCTCCTCGGGGATCGGCTCGCCGCGCGACTGGCGCTCCTCGGCGTCGAACTTGGCCATCCAGACCCGGACCTCTTCGTAGAACCGCACTTCGGGATGCAGGTGCGCCAAGGTCTCGGTGCCACCGCAGATGGCCCACGCTCGGGCCAGCTGTCCGGACAGCTTGCGGAAGCGGACGGCAAGGGACTCCTGACCGTCCGGCACCTGGTTGCCCGCGGTGGCGGGGCTGCGTACGTAGTTGGTCGTGGCGTAGGCGGCTCGCAGGAACGGACGGGTACCGCCGGCGTTCAAGTTGGTCTTCCAGTCGTACCCGGTGAGCAGCTCCCGAATCGCCTCCACCAGCTGCTGGGTGAGCGCGGCGGCCTCGTCGATGCTGCGCCCCAGCGGCTTGTGCGCCCGGTCGGCCTGCGTGTACTCCGACAGCGCCTTGCGCAGGTTGTCGGCCAGCGGCGCGTACGCGACGAGCAGGCCGTCCTCCTTGCCCCGGAACGTGCGGTTGACCCTGGCGAGGGTCTGCATGAGCAGCGCGCCCTTCAGCGGCCGGTCGAGGTAGAGGGTGTGCAGCGGGGCGAGTCGTATCCGGTGAGCATCATGTCCTTGACGATCACGATCACGAGCTCGTCGTCGACTTCGCGGAGTCGTTGCTTGATCGCGGCGTTCTGCGAGTCACGCCGGACGTGGTCGACCACGGGTGGCTTCTGAGTGCACCAGCCACGGCGTGCGCAAGACTGCGGGGAGATCGTGCGGATCGGTCGTCGATTTGGCGTCCGCACATCCGCACACCGGGCGTCCGGACCCGAGGCGGGCGCGGCGTCTGCTCAGGCGGTGTGGTCCGTCCAGCGGGCGCCGTCCCACCACACCTGGCGTCCTGAGCCGCTGGGGTCGGGGTACCACCCTGGCGGCGTCACCATCGCGGGCGGCGGCGGCCCGTAGCCGTAGGGCGGCACCCCGGCAGCGGCGAGGACGCGCACCCGGGTCTGCCCGAACCGCCAGATGAGCGCCGCGATGGCTCCGAGCAACGCGACGAGCAGCACCCACGTGGTCTTGTCCGCCCCGCCGATGCGGTACTGGTGGTCCGGGATCTTCGCGACCTCCACCAGCGTCACGATCCAGAAGACCAGGGCGGCGATGGCCACCCCGAAGAACACCAAACCGATCAGGCCGAACGCGATTTCCATACCGCGCAGGCTAGGGGACGCACCCCTGCGTTACGGCTGCGCCCGGGTGATCGCTCCGACTGGACGTTTGACCGCGCACACAGCGGCTAGATGTCCACTCGACGCGATCACGGCCGTTGTCGTCGACGAACCAGCGCTGGCTGCTCCGGCCTAGTCCAGGTAGTCGCGCAGGACCTGTGAGCGCGACGGGTGGCGCAGCTTGGACATCGTCTTGGACTCGATCTGCCGGATCCGCTCGCGGGTGACCCCGTAGACCTGGCCGATCTCGTCCAGCGTGCGCGGCTGGCCGTCGGTGAGCCCGAAGCGCAGCCGGACCACGCCGGCCTCGCGCTCGGACAGCGTCGCGAGCACCGACTGCAGCTGGTCCTGCAGCAGCGTGAACGACACCGCGTCCACGGCCACCACGGCCTCGGAGTCCTCGATGAAGTCGCCGAGCTGGCTGTCGCCTTCGTCACCGATGGTCTGGTCGAGGCTGATCGGCTCCCGGGCGTACTGCTGGATCTCCAGCACCTTCTCGGGGCTGATGTCCATCTCCTTGGCGAGCTCCTCGGGCGTCGGCTCGCGGCCGAGATCCTGGAGCAGCTCACGCTGGATGCGGCCCAGCTTGTTGATCACTTCGACCATGTGCACCGGGATGCGGATGGTGCGGGCCTGGTCGGCCATCGCGCGGGTGATCGCCTGGCGGATCCACCACGTCGCGTAGGTGGAGAACTTGTAACCCTTGGTGTAGTCGAACTTCTCGACCGCGCGGATCAGACCGAGGTTGCCCTCCTGGATGAGGTCCAGGAAGGCCATGCCGCGGCCGGTGTAGCGCTTGGCGAGCGACACCACGAGGCGGAGGTTTGCCTCCAGCAGGTGGTTCTTCGCCCGCTCGCCGTCACGGACGATCCAGCGCAGGTCACGGCCGAGCTGCGGGCTGAGCTTCTCGCCGGCGTCCAGCGCGCCGCGGTTGCGTTCGGCGGCGTAGAGCCCCGCCTCGATGCGCTTGGCGAGCTCCACCTCCTCCTCGGCGTTGAGCAGCGCGACCTTGCCGATCTGCTTGAGGTAGGCGCGAACCGAGTCGGCCGACGCGGTGAGCTCGGCGTCCTTGCGGGCCTGACGCAGCGCCTCGGACTCCTCCTCGTCCCAGACGAAGTCACCGGGCCTGCGGGTGGGCGGCGTGCCCACCGTGGCCTCTTCCTCGACCTCCTCCTCGGCGTCGGCGGCGGCTATCTCCGCGACGGGCGCGTCAGCAGCCGGGTCGTTCTCGACGGGCACCACCTCGGCCGCGAGCGCCTCGACATCGACGTCGACCAGCTCGGCAGGGTCGGGGACCGCGGAGTCGAGATCGTCTCCGGTGAGCTCGCCCTCGAGCTCACCGGGCGGCATGTCCTTGGGATCCGGCTCACCGACCACCTTCGGGCCGGTGGCCGACGCCTTCTTGGTAGCGCGAGCACTGGCGGGCTTCGCCGTGGCGCCCTTGCCGCGTCTGGGACGTCGGGCGGCCGCCTGACTCGTCTGGTCTGAAGTCTCGTCGTCGCGTCGTGCCGGTTCTGCGGCTGCCACCTAGGCCCCTTCGCCACTATCCGTACTCCGGACAGCCAGACAGGCTGCGATCGGATCTGTCGATTTGGCTCGCGTACCTCTTCTACCTCGCCGTCGCGGGGTGGGGCACGCCGACCATTGTAACTACGGGGGGATCGACTGCTCGGTCTGGCGGCACCTAGGTGCCTAGTTTTCAGGCGTCAGGGCGATTCAGGGCTGCACGCCCTGCGCCGCCGCCATGGCCGCGCCGACGATGCCGGCATCGTTGCGCAGTGTCGCGGCCACCACCGGGGTGCGGACGTTCAGCAGCGGAAGCCACCGGTCTGCCTTCTTGCTGACACCTCCACCAGCGATGATGAGGTCCGGCCAGAGCACCTCCTCGACGGCTCGCAGGTAGGTCGTCACCCGGTGTGCCCACGCTTTCCACGCCAGGTGCTCGTTGTCCTTGACCGATGCAGCAGCCAGGTCCTCGGCGTCGCCGCCGGCCACCTCCAGGTGTCCCAGCTCGGTGTTCGGCACCAGGATGCCGTCGGCGAACAGGGCGCTGCCGATCCCGGTGCCGAAGGTCAGCAGCAGGACCACGCCGAGCCGGTCGTGGCCGGCGCCGTACCGCATCTCGGCGATTCCGGCGGCGTCGGCGTCGTTGAGCACGACGACCTGCCGGTCACCGAGGCTGCGGCTCAGCAGCGAGGCTGCGTCGGTGTCGATCCAGCCGGGATCGACGTTAGCCGCGGTCTTCGCGACGCCGCCCTTGATGACGCAGGGCAGCGTGACCCCCACCGGGCCGGCCCACCCGAAGCGCCCCACCAGCTCGGCGACGACCTCGGCCACCGCCTTCGGGGTGGCCGGCTGGGGGGTCGGGATGCGGATGCGTTCCACGGCGAGCGTGCCGGCGCCGAAGTCGACGATGCTGCCCTTGATCCCTGATCCTCCGACGTCGACCCCGAACCCCTGTGCGACCCCGAGACCCCGTGCGCCGGACATGGACATGGGGCCGACCATAGCCGTATGCCACCTCTGGAAGCCGACGCTGTGGCCGAGCTGCGGGCGATCGCCGCGCAGGTGGCGGGCGAGGCCGCGAGCCTGGTGCGCGAGCTGCGCGCGGGCACTGTTTCCGCGGTCGCCACGAAGTCGTCGCAGACCGACGTGGTGACGGCCGCCGACACCGCAGCGGAGGAGCTGATCCGCCGGCGGCTGGCCGAGCTGCGCCCGGGGGAGCCGGTGCTGGGCGAGGAGGGCGGCGGCGCCGAGACCACGTTGCCCGGCCGGCTGGGCTGGGTGGTGGATCCGATCGACGGCACTGTCAACTACCTGTACGGCTACCCCTGGTACGCGGTGTCGGTGGCCGCGGTCGTGGACCGGCGCGCGGTGGCCGGGGCGGTGGTGGAGCCGTCCTCCGGGCGGGTCTGGAGCGCGGCGGCAGGGCAGGGAGCCAGCTGCGACGGCCGGCCGCTATGGGCATCGGCGACCAGCCGGCTGGACCTCGCGCTGGTGGCCACCGGCTTCAGCTACACAGCCGAGCGG
>JACDBJ010000002.1 GCA_013695005.1 Pseudonocardiales bacterium | reverse complement strand
GCACGACCCGGCCGCTGGCAGCGTTGACGCTCGCGCCTGCCGCGCCTGCCGCCACCAGCAGCGCTCCGGCCGCGAGTGGGTTGGTGAGCGGGGCGGCGGCGAGCAGGCACAGCGCCGCGAGCGTCAGCCCGAGCGTCATCACCGCCCGTTCGGAGAACCGGTCTGCCGCCACTCCCCACGGCACCAGCGTGCTGGCCACCCCGAGCGAGATCAGCCCGACCAGCCCGCCGACGCCGGCAAGGCTCAGCCCGAAGTGCTCGCGGAGCACGGGCAGGATGGCCGCCAGCCCGAGGAAGTACGCGGCCGTGCTCGCCTGCGCCAGCGTGCCCGCGCCGAGCACCACCCACCGGTAGTGCACATGGTGCACGGCGCGGGCAGGCACCCGCCAACGCTATGTGGCCATCCCGGAATCCGGGAGTGGATTCTCGGCTGATGAGAGGCGACGCGGGCAGCTCAGGCGATCTCGCTCGCCCTCCGAACGAGGTCAAGGCCGTCGTCTCCAGTCAGCAGTGGGTGAACGCGCCGCACCCATGACGCCTGGGACGCCGCCGATTTCGTGAGGGCGAACCGCGATTGCGCGCTGAGAGACACCCTCTGCCGCGGTGCCAGCCCACTGGCTTCCACGAGAGCCTCGAGGTTGGCGCTCTGCGGAAGGTCGCCGTCATTCCGCCATCCCGTCGTGACGATCTTTCCCTCCCGGACATCGAGGCTGATGTCGTAACCCAGCGAAGGACGCGCGTAGGACACCGTTGGCATGACTTCGGTGTCCCGCCGGGGCCCCGCCATACCCTCGTCGATCAAGAAGCTGAGCTCGCCCTCCACGGTCTCGTAGAACGAGCGGAGGACTGAGGTGAAGGATCGGGCTCCCATGCTTGCCTGCGCATTCAGGGCCGCATCCGGACCGACCCAGTAGTTGCCTTCGCGGCGCCCAACCGTATCCCTCACGCGTTGATGTGCGTCTCAGCGGCTGAGTCAACGGGTGAACGCGCCGCCGGCCGCGGTCCGGCCGTCCAGCGGCGGGGCCTGCCGTGAGGGTGGGTCGAGGAACGCGTTGTAGTGGTAGCTGTCGTTGATCACGCCGGCCACGATCCGCGCGAAGTCGACGCCGTGCTGGGGGACGCAGCGCAGCGTCATGCTCAGGCCACCGTCCAGGCTCAGCGTGAGCAGGCTGGCGTCGTCGGTGTAGGTCACCCTGGCGGTCATGTCCGGGTGCAGGCGTAGTCGCAGTGCCTCGTTGTGCAGCCACAGGTGGTGCGCGTAGCGGTACAGGGCCGTCGCGCCCAGCCCGGTGGTGCCGAACAGCCCGCTGGTCCGCGAGGTCTTCTCCGCGATGACCCGCTGAACCGGCCGGATGGTGCCCGTGTCCAGGTCGAGCTTGCCGGACTGGGCGTTCGCTTCGGCAGAGTGCAGGGTGAGGTGTTCCACGGTGGCGTCCTTCACACTCAGGGTCTGGGAGGGGCATGCGTCGACCGACGCACACGACTCGGGTACGCGTCAGGGGTGAGTCGGCGGCGCGGCTGTGCCAGCGTGGCCAACCCGGGTGCCAGACCACCGCGGTCTTCTTCACGCGAGGGACGCAGCACCGAGGGGTGTGGTGCCGCGAATTACCGGCTGGATCACGGTAAGCGCGGCCGGACGGCTGGTCAACCCCGAGTTTGCTCTTGACCGCACACAGTGACCGCGGCGCTGGGCTGCCGATGGACGACCGGCCACGCCGCGGTCATGGCCGAACAGGTCTGGCTGGCCAAGGCCCGGCGGCCCGCTGGCCACGCGGCCCGGCGCCGGCCATGCGATGCGCTGAGGTGATACTAGATTCAACGAGGCGAAACTGGATGGGCCTGATGGCCGCACCGGGCGTTGACTCCCTCGGGCCGCCTTCATAGGATCGTGCCACCGGTAATTCGCCGCATTCTCGGATGCGGCGAACCCTGCGTGAAGGCGACCGTAGCGGTTCGGTGTGCAGGGGTTGGCCACGCTGGCATAGCCGCGCCGCCGCCTCAGTCGAGTGTGTCCGAAAGTCGGCCCGAACGGTTGCCGCTAGGTGATTCCCCCTCCCGAACACGCGCATACCGCGGGCTGCCGCCTGGTGTTGGAGACGCGATATTCGGGCGTCGACCCGGTTTCTACGACTGAGGAGAGCGCGATGAAGGCCAGCTCTCCGGTCACCGAGGTGCCAGTCACCGAGTTGCAGAGCGCCCGTGGGCTCGCCGCCCGGGTGCTGCGGGTCACTCGGCTACGGCGTCGGCGCGCTCGCCGGTGGGGTGCTCATGTGGCTCGGTGCGTCGCTGGCCATGGCC
>JACDBJ010000575.1 GCA_013695005.1 Pseudonocardiales bacterium | reverse complement strand
GCCCACCTCGGGGCCAAGGCCGGCGATCCCGCGGTTGGCCGCGGCGCCGTAGCCCATGTTCTCCCCGGTGCGCAGCAGCTCGACGTCCGTGTGCACTGCCGCGGCGGCCTCCGGCGCGCCGTCGGTGGAGCCGTTGTCAACGAGCACGACCCGGTACGGCCGATCGGTCGCCTTGGCCAGGCTCTCCAGGAACTCGCCGAGCGAGGCGCCCGGCGAGTACGTGACGGTCACCACGGCCAACTCCGAGCCGTACTCACGGCGGTCTCCAGGGCTCACCGCGCCCACCCTATGAGCCCCGGATCGGGGCTAGTCGTCGAGTGGGTCGACGCCGTCCAGCTCCGTCTCGATGAGCGCGGCCGCCTCCTGGCCGCCCCACAGCGCGGACAGCTCCAGGTACGGCCGTGCCTCGGCCCGCCGGTCGCTGTCCAGCAGGAAGCGGCCGAGGCTCAGCGCCCAGCCGGGTTCCTGCGCGCCGCGCGCGAGCCGGTACTCCCGCTCGGCGCCTGCCGGGTCGTCGCGGACCTCCTGGAGGAACCAGCCGTAGTGCAGGTGCGCCCGGTGGGCATGCAGCTCGCACGCCTGCCGGTAGAGCCGCTCGGCGTCGTCGTAGCGCCGAACCGCGGCCCGCACGTGGGCGAGCGCGACCAGCGTGTTCGGCCGGGTCGTGTTGGCCAACTCCTCGGCGGTGGCGATCGCCAGCGGCAGGCTCTCCGGTGACATCAGCTGCACGCCGACCAGCGTCATGGGTGCCAGCTCGTCACCAGCCTCCACGGCCCGTTCCAGCAGCTGGATCCCCTCGGCGGTACGGCCGCGCTCGCTGATGAGGACGGCGAGGTCGTTGATGGCGCCCACATCCCCTGCGTCGATGGCGACGCGGTAGGCGTCCTCCGCGGCTTCGTGATCCCCGATGCCGGCCAGCGCGTCGCCAAGCGGACCCGCGAACTCGGTGTGGCCTGCGTCCACCAACGGGGTGAGCAGGTCGATCGCCTCGTGGCGCATACCGCGTTCGAGGTACGCCCGACCCAGCAGTGCCGTGGCTCCCGGCTCGCCGGCGGCCACTGCCTGGCGCAGCAGCTCGATCGCCTCGGGGTGCCGGTCCTCGGCTCCGTTCAGCAGCAGCTCGGCCTGGGCGCACAGCAGTCCGCCATCCGCGACGACCACGCCCACCGTCCCACGATCGAGTGAGCCCCGATCATCTCACCCTGCGCGCAGCGCGTCACCAGACTTGGCGAAAGCCATGGCTAGGGCCTCCCGCCACGGTGACATCGGGGTGAGCCCCACGGTCTCCCAGGACTCGTTGGACAGCACGGAGTACGCCGGCCGGTGAGCGGGGCGGGGCATCTCCGCGGTGCTGCACGGCTTGACCCGGTCCGGGTCGGCGCCCAGCTCCTCGAAGACCGCCCGCGCGAGCCCGTACCAGGTCGTCGCGCCGCCGCCGGTGCAGTGGTAGGTGCCCCACGGCACTCCCGAGGTGGCCAGCTCGAGGAGGCGCTCCACCAGCTCGGCGGACCACGTCGGGCTGCCGTGCTGGTCGTCGACCACGTTCACCGTGTCCCGCTCGCGCTCCAACCGCGCCATCGTCTTGACGAAGTTGTCTCCCCCGGCGCCGTAGAGCCAGCTGGTGCGCACGATGTAGTGCTTGCGCATCGCGGAGCGCACCCCGACCTCACCGGCCTCCTTCGTGCGCGCGTAGGTCGACTGCGGGCCGACGGTGTCGCTCACCTTGTACGGCCTGGTGGCATCGCCGGCGAAGACGTAGTCCGTCGAGGGGTGCACGAGGATCGTGCCGTACTCGCCGCACGCCGCGGCCAGTACGCCGGGGCCGCGCATGTTGACCGCGCCTGCGGCCTCCGGGTCGGTCTCCGCGCCGTCGACGTCGGTGTAGCCCGCGGCGTTGAGCACGACATCCGGGGCGGCGGCGTGCAGCGCGCGCCGTACCGCGTAGCCGTCGGTGAGGTCCAGGTCCTTGTGGCCCCAGCCGATGACCTTCTCGCCCTGCAGGGCCTGCATCAGGTCGGTACCCATCTGACCTTCGGCCCCGGTGACCAGCCAGCGCGTCATAGCCGGGCCTTCAGGGGTTCCCACCAGTCCCGGCGCTGGGTGTACCAGCGCACGGTGTCGGCAAGGCCCTCACGGAACGGCACCCGCGGCGCGTAGCCGAGCTCAGATGTGATCTTGGAGGTGTCCAGAGCGTAGCGGCGGTCGTGACCCTTGCGGTCGGCGACCGGCTCGACCATCGACCAGTCGTTGCCGGTGGCGGCGAGCAGCGCCTCGGTGAGCTCGCGGTTGCTCAGCTCCAGCCCGCCGCCGATGTGGTACACCTCACCCGCCCGTCCCCGCTCGGCGACCAGCTGGATTCCGCGGCAGTGGTCGTCGACGTGCAGCCAGTCCCGGACATTGAGCCCGTCGCCGTAGAGCGGCACCTTGTGACCGTCCAGCAGGTTGGTCACGAACAGCGGGATCACCTTCTCCGGGAACTGATACGGGCCGTAGTTGTTAGAGCACCGGGTGATCACGACATCGAGGCCGTAGGTCCGGTGATAGGCCACGGCGAGCAGGTCCGAGCCGGCCTTGGCGGCCGAGTAGGGCGAGTTGGGCGCGAGCGGCTGCTCCTCGGCCCATGCGCCCGCGGTGATCGAGCCGTACACCTCGTCGGTGGAGACGTGCACGAAGCGGCCGACGCCGGCGTCCAGCGCGGCCTGCAGCAGCACCTGGGTGCCCGCGACGTTGGTCGAAACGAAGTCGGCCGCGCCCACGATCGACCTGTCCACATGGGACTCCGCGGCGAAGTGCACCACGACGTCGGTCCCGACCATCTGGTCGGCCACCAGGCGCTGGTCGCGGATGTCGCCGTGCACGAACCGGTAGCGCGCCGAGGCCGCGACCTCGGCGAGGTTGGCCTCGTTCCCGGCGTAGGTCAGCGCGTCGAGCACGACCACCTCAGCCTGGGCGAAGCCCTGGATCGAGCCGTTGAGAAGGCTGCGCACGTAGTGCGAACCGATGAACCCGGCGCCTCCGGTGACCAGGACGCGGCGAGGTTCCGCTGTGCCCGCAACCATGCCGGCAGTGTCGCACAAGGGCCTGATCCGCCTGCGCTTCGGCGAGTCGCCCGCGTCGTTAGCCCCGTTGATGTTGCAGTCTTGGGGAGTCCGCTCCGGGTGATGATGGACGCGGCACGGGGCGAAGGGAGCGGCGTGGAGCAGCGGCCCACGGGCACGGCAGCACGCCGCCCTGCGCCGCCACGCGCGCAGCCCGATGGCGTCCCCCGCCGTCCGGTCGGGTCGTCACGCCCTGGAAGCTCCTCGTTCTACCCCGCACGTCCGGCCCCCAAGCGGGTTCCGCCGGCGTCGAGGAGCTGGATCGACGCCGGTTTCGGCCGCAGGCACGGGTTCCGGATCGGGATCGCGACACTCTCGGCGCTGGTGCTGCTGGCCACCGGCATCGGCCACGGGCTGTTCAAGGACCTCGTCAACGGGTTGGTCCGCAGCAACGTCATCGCCGGCGGCAGCAACGGCGGGCCGCAGAACATCGTGCTGGTGGGGGTGGACAGCAGGACGGACGCCCAGGGCGAGCCGCTGCCGCGCGAGGTGCTCGCCGAACTGCGCGCCGGCTCGGCGGACGTGCTCAACTCCGACACGATCATCCTGCTGCACCTGCCGGCCGACAGCGGCCGGGCGGTAGCGATCTCGATCCCGCGCGACAGCTACGTCGACATCCCCGGCTACCGCCGCGACAAGATCAACGCTGCTTACCCGGCGACGAAGGCGCTCAAGGCCGAGAACATGGTCGAGCACGGGGTGACCGACCGCAGGCAGATCGAGCTGGAGTCGGCCACCGAGGGCCGCGCCACCTTGGTCAAGACGGTGGAGCGGCTCACCGGCGTGAAGGTCGACCACTTCGCGGAGGTCAACCTGCTGGGCTTCTCCAACCTGACCAAGGCAGTCGGCGGCGTGGACGTCTGCCTCAACGCGCCGGTGAGCGAGCCGTTCTCCGGCGCCAACTTCCCCGCCGGCCGGCAGTCGATCTCGGGTGGCGCGGCGCTGGCCTTCGTCCGGCAGCGTAACGGGCTGCCAGAAGGTGACCTGAGCCGCATCCGCCGCCAGCAGGTCTTCATGGCGGCGGTCGCGCGCAAGATCCTCACCGCCGGAACGCTGGCCAACCCGGCCAAGCTCCAGGAGCTGGTCGACGTCGCGAAGCAGTCGGTGGTGATCGACTCCGAGTGGGACGTCTTCTCCTTCGCGCAGCAGATCTCCTCGCTGGCGGTCGGCGCCATCGAGTTCGTCACGATCCCCACGGCGGGCAGCGAGAACAACTCACGGGGCGCCGTGCTGCTGGTCGACCGCGGCGACGTGCAGAAGTTCGTGCAGGACCGCACCGGCGAGCGGGAGGAGACCACGACCGAGACCCGGTCGGGTGATGTCGTAGCACCGTCGAGCATCATCGTCGACGTGCGTAACTCCTCCGGCGCGACCGGGCTCGCCGCCCAGGTCTCCGGTCAGCTCTCCACCGTCGGCTACGGGCCGGGCGACCAGGACAACGCCGGCAGCCGCACCACGTCGGTGGTGCGTTACTCCGGCTCGGACGACCGCGCCGCCAGCCAGGTGGCCGAGCTGCTCGGCGGCATGCCCATCGAGCAGGACGGCACCGTCGCCGGCGGTCATCTCCGGGTCTACCTCGGCGCCGACTACCAGCGCGGCACCGTCCTCGCACCCGGCGAGCCGTCGCCGGTCGGCATTCCTTCGGTGGCCGGCACGCCGGCACCGATCACCGCCGGCGGCGTGCCGTGCGTGGACTAGGGGGTGTCTCGTGGATCTTGGCCGTAGCGAGCGGCGAACCAGGCGGATGCATCGCAAGACGGACGACGAGCCCATAGCGGCGCTATGGGCGAGGAGGACCTTCGGTCCGAGACGCTGTGCCCTGCGGGGACCCCGCACCCCGGGCGCGAGGCGCCGGCTGGTCGCCGCGCAGTAGGCCATGGATTTACGAGAGACCCCCTGGGTACGTTCTGACGCGATGAGCCTCACCGACGAGCTGCTCGGCCCGCTGCTGCGTGACGACGCCGCCGCCCCGCGCATCACCTACTACGACGACGCCACCGGCGAGCGGGTGGAGGTGTCCGGGGCGACGCTGGCCAACTGGGCGGCCAAGTCGGCCAACCTGCTGCGCGAGGAGTGCGACCTGGAGCCCGGTGGCCGGGTGGCGATGCTGCTGCCGGCGCACTGGCAGACCG
>JACDBJ010000387.1 GCA_013695005.1 Pseudonocardiales bacterium | reverse complement strand
GACACCCAGGCGGCAGAGCTGCGCCGCATCGAGCGCGACCTCCACGACGGCGCGCAGGCCCGGCTGGTCGCGTTGGGCATGAGCCTGGGGCTGGCCGAGGAGCTGGTGGAGCGCGACCCGGCGGCCGCCAAGGAGTTGCTCGCCGAGGCCAAGTTGACCAGTGGGCATGCGCTCGCTGAGCTGCGATCCGTCGTTCGGGGCATCCATCCACCGGTGCTCGCCGACCGGGGGTTGGACGGCGCTGTGCAGGCGTTCGCGTTGGGCCTTCCGTTGCCGGTGCTTGTCGAGATCCAGGTGCCCAAGCGGCTCCCGCCGCCGGTCGAGTCGGCGGCCTACTTTGTCGTCGCCGAGACCCTGACGAACGTGGTGAAGCACGCGGCCGCGACATCGGCCACCGTGCGAGCACGGCACGCGGACCGGTTCCTCACGATCGTCATCCAGGACGACGGCGTCGGTGGGGCCGATCCTGCCCGCGGTACCGGGTTGCGCGGCATGCAACGCCGGCTGGCAGCCTTCGACGGCACCCTGACCGTGACCAGCCCCCAGGGCGGACCGACCCGCGTGACGATGGAGCTCCCGTGCGAGTTGTCCTCGCCGAAGACCTCGCTCTCCTCAGAGACGGCCTGATCCGGCTGCTGACCGCCCACGACTTCGACGTCGTCGAGGCCGTGGACAACGGGCCTTCGCTGCTGCGCGCGTTGACGACCCACCGGCCGGACGTGGCGGTGGTGGATGTGCGGCTGCCGCCGACGTTCACCGACGAGGGCCTGCGGGCGGCGATCGAGGCCCGTGCGCAGATCCCCGGTCTGCCGGTGCTGGTCCTGTCCCAGTACGTCGAACAGCTCTACGCCCGCGAGCTGCTCTCCGACCGCGCCGGTGGGGTCGGGTATCTGCTCAAGGACCGCGTCGCCAACGTCGGCCAGTTCGTCGACGGCGTGCGCCGGGTGGCCGCGGGGGGCACCGCGATGGACCCGGAGGTCGTCGCGGCGCTGCTCGCGCGCAATGCCGGCAACGAGCCGGTGCAGACGCTGACGCCGCGGGAGCGTGAGGTGCTCGCGCTGATGGCCGAGGGCAGGTCCAACGCCGCCATCGCCGGCCGGCTGGTGATCACAGAGAAGGCGGTCAGCAAGCACACCAACAACATCTTCAGCAAGCTCGGCTTGCAGGCATCTGCGGAGGACAACGTCCGGGTGCTCGCCGTGCTCGCCTACCTGCAGGAGTGACGTCGGTGGACACTGACCTGCGACCCGAGCTGGTGCCCTACGCCTACGTGTTCGCCACCGTCGACGGCGTTGCTGTGCCGCCCGGGTTGGACCCGTTCGCCGTCGTCCGGGAGGACGAGGGCCTGACGCTCGTCCTGCGCCAGCGCGACGCGGACGCTGCTGGTTTGACCTATGTCTATCTCGCCGCGCGTATCACCCTGCGCGTCCACTCCGATCTCGCCGATGTCGGCCTGACGGCCACCGTCAGCACGGCGCTCGCCGCCGCGGGCATCAGCTGCAACGTCATCGCCGGCTACGCGCACGATCACCTGTTCGTCCCGTGGGACCGGGCGACCGACGCCCTGGAGATCCTCCGCTCCACGCCGCCGCGCACCCTTGCCACCGTGGTCACCGCGGCCGACGGCGAGCGGATCCCGGCGGGCGGGGTCGAGCACCTGTTCAAGCTCACCGGAGCGCAGACCGGTGGACGTCTGGGTGTGGAGGAGTTCGTCGTTCCGCCGCTGACGCTGGGTGCTCGCCCGCATATCCACTGGGCCCACGACGAGTACTTCTACGTTCTCGAGGGCGAGCTGACCCTCGCCACCGACGGCGGCGAGGCCGTCCTCGGGCCGGGTGACCTCGCGCATGCGCCGCGTGGCTCGGTTCACGGCTTCCGCAACGCCAGCGAGGCTGGGCCGGCCAGAGCCCTGTGCCTCTACACCCCGCCCGGCTACGAGGACTACTTCCGCGACGTGCACGCGGCGGTCGAGGCCGGTGCGGAGCTGACCGCCGGCCTACTCACCGAGCTGCGCGCACGCTACGACACCGAGAGCCTCTAGCCGGTCGTGCCTATCGAGTACGGCGATGACGCGGGCGGGGTCGCCGACTGCTAGCAGCAGCGCGCCTGGGCCGTCCAGCTCCATCCAGGCCCAGCGCACCCCGGGCTCCTCGCCGACGGGCTCGTCGGGAACCCGCCCGCCGGCTCCGGCGAGCAGCAACGTACCGACTGCACGGGCACCGCTGGTGCCTCCCGGCCCGCGTAGCCCGGGGTCGGCATCGTCGAGGACGGTGGTGTGCGCGAGCAGCGCCGTGCCGTCGACCGTCGCGGTGAGCGTCCCGCTGTAGCGCCCGCCGCGCTGCCCGTGCCGGCCGAGGATCACCGTCTCCCGGATGACGGCGCCGGCGCCGGCGGCCAGGTCGACGCGCAGCACGCTGGTCAGGGCGGCGCCGTCGCAGATCACGGTCGGCTCGGGCGTCCAGTGGACGGTGCCGCCCGCGCCGGCGGTCACCGAGACGTCCCACCTCGCCTGGTCCCCCTGGCCAGGCTGCACGACCGTCGCGGCTGCGCTGGTAACCGCCAGCGACGCACCCGGAGCAACATCGACGTCAAGCCCGAGCTCGTCGCCGCCGAGCGGGCCACCAGAGCCGTGCAGCAGATGCACCTGGCCCGGACCGGTGGGGCGGAGCAGCACCGGCCACGCCTGGTCCCAATGCAGCCGCCCCGCTCGGTCGGCGGTCAGCCTGGCGGTCGCTCGAACCCCGCTCGCGGCAGGGGTCACGGCGCCACCACGACGAGCTGACCCAGCAGCCAGGCCACGACGTCCGGCACAGCGGGCTGCTCGCGCAGCGATACGAACAGCGTCGGCCGGCCCTCCCGGACCCGCTGGGCGTCGCGGCGCATGACGTCGAGGTCGGCTCCGACCAGCGGTGCGAGGTCGACCTTGTTGATCACCAGCAGGTCGGAGCGGACGACGCCGGGCCCACCCTTGCGCGGAACCTTGTCACCGCCGGCTACGTCGAGCACGAAGATCTGTAGGTGCACCAGGCCGTAGCTGAAGGTGGCAGTCAGGTTGTCCCCGCCGCTCTCCACGAGCACCAGCTGCGGGTCGTGCAACGCGGTCAGCTGCTCGACCGCGTCGAGGTTGGCGGTGATGTCGTCGCGGATCGCGGTGTGCGGGCAGCAGCCGGTGCGCACCGCGCGGATCCGATCGTCGGGCAACACGCCGTGGCGGCGCAGGAACTCGGCGTCCTCCTCGGTGTAGATGTCATTGGTCACCACCGCCAGCGACAGCCGCTCGCGCAGCTCCCGGCACAGGGCAGCGACCAGCGCGGTCTTGCCCGATCCCACCGGCCCGCCGATGCCGACGCGCAGCGCGCGGCCGGGACCGGCGGCAATGGGAGCGTGCGTGTGGCTGCCGACGAGCTCATCACGATGCAAAGAGAGCCACCTCCGATCGGCCGTGCAGCTCGGCCAGCACCTCGGCCAGCGGGCCACCGTCCGTGGGCAGCAGCGTCGGGTCGTCGAGGGTGACGGCCCGGGATGCGGCCGCCGCGGCGTCGCCGACCACGGTTTCCCCCGCGCGGCCCGCCGCCG
>JACDBJ010000560.1 GCA_013695005.1 Pseudonocardiales bacterium | reverse complement strand
CCCCTGGGCAGGTCGACGTGCTAGACCACTGCGAGGGCGGTGTGCTGGGCCTACGCCAGGGTGGCGCCAACGGAGGGGTGCGGGTGCCCGGCGGCTGGCCACCCGGTGGGGCGACCTAGGGCTGGCCCGAATCGGCGACCTTCACCAGCAGCTCGCGAAGGGTGGCTCGCTCGGCCGGGGTGAGCCCGGCCATCACCGGTGAGCTGCGCACCGTGCGTTCGATCTCCCGGCGGGCGCGCCGACCGCGCGGCGTGAGCACGAGGGCCTTGATCCGCCGATCGGCCGGATCGGCCTCCCGGGACACCAGCCCCCTAGCCTCCAGCCGATCCGCGATGCCGGTGACGTTGGACGCGTCGCAGTGCAGCCGCTCGGCCAGCGAGCCCATCGGGCACGGACGCTCCAACTCCAGCAGTGCACGTCCTTGCGGTGGGGTCAGCTCGAAGCGGCGCACGGTGAACTCGAAAACGTGCCTGGTCCGTTCTGCGACCCGGAACAGCAGACCGGCGATCTCGTGCGCGTCCTGCAGCGCCTGATCGTCCGCGGGCTCACGTGTCGTCACGAAACACACAATAGTCGAGGTGTTCGATACTTGACAACTTCAAGGGTTTGCGCGCAGCATTAGGACATACCTTGAATACCTCAACTATGGAGGTGCTTGACCATGCAGAGCACTCGACGCATCTGGCGAGCGGGTCTCGTCGGCGCGGCCGCCGCGGCAATGGTGAACCTGCTCGTCCTCGTGATCGGCTGGCTCGCGGGCGTCGACTTCAGCCTGGTCACCAACGGCGGGCCGACCCAGGTCAGCGTGACCGCCGTGCTGCTGATGACGCTGGTGACCTTCGCGCTCGGCACCGCGCTGGCGGTGCTGCTGGCTCGCGGTGGCGCGCACCGGCTGCGTTGGGCACAGCTCGCCGGAGCGGCGTTCGCCGTGCTCACCGCGGGCGCTCCACTCTCGTTCACCGGCGGCAGCACCACCGGCGTGCTACTCGCGCTGATGCACCTGGTCACCGGTGCCAGCTACGTGCTTGCGCTGCAGGCCGTCCGCAGCCGGGCGGCGACCACGGCCGGCTCGCCATCCGCGACGGCCCGCCGATGAGCGCATTCACCGACTCGGAGCTGGCCTACCTGCGTGGCGAGCGGCACCTGGCCCGCCTGGCCACCGTCGGTGCAGACGGCCTGCCGCACGTCGTGCCTGTGGGCTGGAGCTACAACGACGAGACCGACACGATCGACGTCACAGGTCATGACTTCGCCGCGACGCGCAAGTTCCGCAACGCGCAGACCAATCCCAAGGTCGCGATCGTCATCGACGACGTCCTGCCGCCGTGGCAGCCCCGCTCGGTCATGGTGCAGGGCCACGCCGACACGATCGACGAGCCGACGGCGATGATCCGCATCGTGCCGACGAAGGTCGTCTCCTGGGGGCTGGACAGCGGCCGACATCCCGGCTGAGCAGCGACGATCGCAGACCGTGCGACGTCCTGATGGTCCGGTTAGGGTCGGCTCATGCTGGAAATTGGGGGAGTTTCCAAGCGCTACGGAAACGTTGTTGCGCTTGATGACGTCACTTTCGAGGTAAGGCCGGGGGAGATCTTCGGGTTCGTCGGCAGCAACGGCGCGGGCAAGACGACGCTGATGCGGATCGTGCTCGGTGTGCTGCATGCCGACAAGGGCACCGTGCGCTGGCAGGGCGAGGAGATCGACGCCGATGTCCGTCGCCGGATCGGTTACATGCCCGAGGAGCGCGGCCTGTACCCGAAGATGAAGGTGGGCGAGCAGCTGGAGTACTTAGCCGAGCTGCATGGCTTGCCACGGGCCCAGGCACGCGAAGCGGTCAAGGAGTGGACCGAACGGCTCAACGTTCCCAAGCGCATGGGTGACGAGGTCCAGAAGCTCTCGCTGGGCAACCAGCAGCGCGTCCAGCTCGCTGCCGCCCTCGTGCACGGCCCCGACCTGCTCGTGCTGGACGAGCCGTTCTCCGGGCTGGACCCGGTCGCGGTGGACGTGATGAGCGGCGTGCTGCGCGAGAAGGCCGAGTCGGGCGTGCCGGCGATCTTCTCCAGTCACCAGCTCGACCTCGTGGAACGGATCAGCGACCGGATCGGCATCATCGCCAACGGCAAGATGGTGGCCGTCGGGTCGGTGGAGGAGCTGCGGTCCGGCGACGCCGATGTGATCGACGTCTACGGTCCACGATCCGCGGACTGGGCCAAGGCAGTACCCGGGTTGACAGTGCTGAGCCATGAAGGAGAGCACACCCGAGTCGAGCTGGACACCGAGACCGACGACCAAGCCGTGCTACAGGCAGCGCTGGCCGCCGGCCCTGTGCACGAGTTCAGCCGGTACCGACCAGCCCTCACCGAGCTGTACCGAGATGTGGTCAGCGCGCCGGCGCCGGACACCCGTGAGCTGGTGACGGCATGACACTCTCCGCCACCCGAGCCGTGCTGCTGATCAGCCGCCGCGAGTTCCTGAACCGGGTCAAGACGAGATCGTTCCTCATCGGGACAGCGGTGCTGGTGCTCATCCTCGCCGGCTACCTGGTGTTCTTCACGGTCATCGGCGGCAACAGCGACAAGTCGACGCTCGGGGTCACGCCGGACACGGCGCAGCTGGCAGAGCCGCTCAAGGCGAACGCCACGGCCCGCGGCCAAGAGCTGGAGATCGTCCAGGTCGACGAGGTGGCCGGGGAGCAGAAGGTCCGCGACGGCGAGCTGGACGCATTGCTCAGCGGCACATCCGGCAGCTACCGGCTCAGCGGCAAGGACGAGGTCGGGAACACCCTTCGCAGCATCGTGCAGAACACAACCAGCCAGGTCACGATTTCCGCTGCGCTGCGCGACGCGGGCGTCGACCCGCAGGCGGCGACGGCACGCTCCAACGTCGAGGTGAGCACCCTCGAACCCGCCGACCCGGATCGGGGCGGTCAGATCGTCGTCGGTCTGGTGATCGCCGGGCTGCTCTACATCGCGATCCTCATCTACGGCAACACCATCGCGCTGGGCGTGGTCGAAGAGAAGTCCAGCCGGGTGATCGAGTTGTTGCTCGCCACCGTCAAACCGTGGCAACTGATGCTCGGCAAGGTGATCGGGGTTGGTGGGGCCGGCCTGCTGCAGTTCACCGTCATCGGAGTGATCGCGGCGGTCGGCGTCCAGGTCACCGGTATCGCGTCGCTGCCGGCATCGACACTGGGCACGGTGGTGTTCGGGCTGATGTGGTTCGTGCTCGGGTTCTTCCTGTACGCCACGCTGTTCGCCGCGGCCGCGTCGTTGGTCAGCCGGCCGGAGGACCTTCAGTCGGTGGTCACGCCGATCACGATCATCGTGGTGATCCCGTTCATGGTCAGCTTCACGATCATCGACAACCCGACGTCGACGCTCGCCCAGATCCTCTCGATCGTGCCGTTCTTCGCGCCGATCCTGATGCCGGTGTTGTTCTCGCTCGGCGCGGTGGCCGCGTGGCAGCTCGCGCTGGCGGTCGTGCTGACGCTGGCGACGATCCTGGTGATTGCGCTGATCGGCGGGCGGGTCTACTCCAACTCCGTGCTGCGCACCGGCGCGAGGGTCAAGCTGCGGGAGGCGTTCAGCCCGATGGGTTGACCTTGCTCTTGCGGACCCAGCGGGTGAAGCCGGCCCGCTTGGCGTCGTCCTCGCTGCGGAACCAGACCTCGGCGATGGTCCGCCCGTAGTACGGGCTGCTCGGGGTGTGGAACAGCTTCGAGGTCGCGTTGCCCTTGATCGTGTACTCCGGCAACGGCGCGGAGCCGTCGGCGAGCGGAAGGGCCGAGCCGGGGCCGTACGGGTCGCTGGCAGGCAGGCCGACCGTCGCCTTGGACTGCGCCCCGGAGGTTGCGGCAGCCTCGGGTGCCGGCTTGGGCCTCGCCACCGGTGACGGGCTCGGCTTCGCTTCGGCCGGCTTGGCTGCGGCGGGCTTGGCTGCGGCAGGAGCCGGCTTGGCCGCGGCGGGCTTGGCGGGAGCCACAGGTTGGGCGGCCAGACCC
>JACDBJ010000559.1 GCA_013695005.1 Pseudonocardiales bacterium | reverse complement strand
CGTGTTCACCGTGCTCTTCAGCGCCAGGATCTCACCGCGGGCGTCGACGGTGATCTTCTGGCTCAGGTCACCCTTGGCCACCGCCGTCGTCACCTGAGCGATGTTGCGCACCTGGTCGGTCAGGTTGGCGGCGAGCTGGTTCACCGCGTCGGTGAGGTCCTTCCAGGTACCTGACACGGTCGGCACCGCCGCCTGGCCACCGAGGCGGCCTTCGGTGCCGACCTCGCGGGCGACGCGGGTGACCTCGTCGGCGAACACCCGCAGCGTGTCGGTGAGCGAGTTGATCGTCTCCGCCAGCTCGGCGATCTCGCCGCGGGCGCTGACCGTGATCTTGCGGGACAGGTCGCCCTGGGCGATCGCGGTGGCCGTCGAGGAGATCGAGCGCACCTGATTGGTCAGGTTGGAGGCCATCGTGTTGACCGAGTCGGTCAGGGCGCGCCACGTGCCGGACACGCCACGGACGTCGGCCTGGCCACCCAGCTTGCCCTCGGTGCCGACTTCCCGGGCGACGCGGGTGACCTCGTCGGCGAAGGACGACAGCTGGTCAACCATCGTGTTGACCGTGCGCCCGATCCGGTTGAACTCGCCGCGCAGCGGCCGGCCCTCGATCTCCAGCGCCATGTGCTGGGAGAGGTCGCCTTCGGCCACCGCGGCGATGACCCTGGCGATCTCGGCGGTCGGCCGTGCGAGGTCGTCGACCAGCGAGTTGACCGCGGCTGCACCCGCCGCCCACGAGCCGTCGTAGGACTCCTCGTCGAGCCGTTCGAGCATGCGGCCCTCGCGGCCCACCACCCGGCTGATGTGCAGCAGGTCACGGGTGCGCCGCTCCTGCAGCGTGACGAGCTCGTTGAATGCGTCCACTACCTGTCCGGCGAGCCCGCTGCGTCCTGGCAACCGGACGTCGAACCGCCCGCGCCGCGCCTCGGTGATCGCCGTGACAAGCTCGTTGAGCAGACCGTCGACGCCGTCGCTTCCGTTGAGAACGGCTACGACATTGTCGGGGGCATTATCGGGCGACTCACCGTCCACGCCGTGCCCGTCACGCGCGGCCTTGCCGGCCTTGGTCGTCCGGGTGCTGGACCGCCGTGGGGCGTTCATCAGCGTTCCCTCCACTTGCCGCCGCAGGGGTGGCACAACGCGTGCTGGCATGACTGTAGGAGCTACTGCCCGGGCTGCGCACCCCACGGGGGGCAGGCAGACTGCGGCCGTGCAATCAGTGCTCGAACGTCGGCTCCGGCTGCCCGCAGGCAACCAGTCGCCGATGCTGGCACGGCGGGCGTTGCGCGACGCGCTTCAGGACAGCGAGCTGGGCGACCTGATCGAGGACGCGCTGCTGCTGACCAGCGAGTTGTGTGAGAACGCGGTCCTGCACGCCGGCACCGGATTCGAGCTCTTGCTCACCGCGACGGACACGGAGCTGACCATCGCGGTCACCGACCAGGGCCCCACGGCGATGGAGCTGAACCTCGCCAAGCCGCGGCCCCTCACTGACCGGATGGCCACCAACGGCCGCGGCCTGGTTCTGGTCGACGCACTCGCCGACGCATGGGGAACCCGGCACGACACCGACGGCCATCATGTCTGGTTCACGCTGCGCAGGGGCGGCACCGACACGGCCGGCGACCCAGGTAGTGCCACGCACGAGACCGAACCGCCGGCCACGACCCCGCCGACGCTCACCTGGCCCAACGTGTCCACCTGCCGGTGGCTGCTGCACCTGTCCAACGAGCGGGTGGCCACGCTGCCGCTGCCCTCGGTGATCGGCGAGCTGGCCCGGCGGCTGTGCGAGGTGCTGGTTGCCGAGGGCGTGGGCGTCTGGGTGGACTTCGACGACGGCAACGGCGAGCAAGAGCTGGCCTCTCACGGCCAGCTGACCGAACCCGCCTCGATCGACCTGCCGCTGCCGCTGGCTGCCCCGCTCGCCGGACGGTTCCGCGTGCAGCTCGACCTGCCGACGCCCAGCGCTGTGGAGATCGCGGAGCTGTGTGCGCAGCGGCTGGCGCTGGCCATCGAGTCCGACTGGCTGCGCGGTGCGGACCGTCGGCGCTGGTCGTGGATGACCTACCTCGCGGAGACCAGCGAGCTACTCGCGCACTCGTTGGACGTGGAGCTGACGGCGGCGATCGTGCCGCAGATCGTCGTGCCACGGATCGGGCAGTGGTGCGCCGTGCATCTGTTGGACGGCCACGGCCAGCTCGACCTCGCCGCGCTGACCCACACCGACGAGACGGAGCTGCCCGAGCTGCGCAAGGGGTTGGACACCGCGCAGTCCGACCAGCTGCGCTCCCAGCTCGACGGCGTGCTCCGCGGCGGCGGCGCGGCCCCGATCAACGTCCCCGGCGACGGGATCGCCGTCGCGCTCACCGCGCGCGGGCAGGCGCTGGGCACCGTAACCGTCGGACGGTTGGCCGACCGTGCGCACAACCCAGAGGAGATCATGGTGATCTCCGACGTGGCCCGCCGCGCCGCCCCCGCCATCGACAACGCCCAGCGCAACGCGACCAGCGTCGAGACCTCTCAGGCCTTGCAGCAGGCGCTGCTCCCCCGCGCTCTCCCGGACTCCGACGGCGTGGACTTCGCGGCCGCCTACCTGCCGGCGACGACCGGTGCGGACGTCGGCGGCGACTTCTACGACGTCGTGCCCGTCAGCCCAGGTCGCTGGCTGGTGTCGATCGGTGACGTATGCGGCAAGGGCGCGCGCGCCGCGGCGCGCACCGGTCAGGTCCGCGAGTTCGTGCGGGTGCTGGTTCGTGAGGGACATCCGCCGGCCAGGGTGCTCGAGCTGCTCAACGACGTGATGATGGAGGCCCAGGACCCGCACCAGTTCTGCACGGTCGCGCTCGCGATGGTCACCGAACCCCCCGCCGGGCAGCCGGGCGGCCTCTCGGTGGAGCTGGTGCTCGCGGGACACGACCAGCCGGTGCTCGTCCACGCCGACGGCGGCGCGGAGCTGGTCGGCCGGCACGGGACCGCGGCCGGCCTGGTCAGCGACTTCACGGTCTACCCGACGCATCACGTCCTCGTGCCGGGCGACGTGCTCGTCACCTACACCGACGGGATCACCGAACGGCGCCGCGGACGCGAGGAGTTCGGCCACGACCGGCTGGTCAGCACGATCGCGCGGGCCGCAGGTTTGAACGCGGCCGGGGTCGTCAGCATGCTTCGGGTGGCCGTCGACGAGTTCTCCAATGCGGGGCAGCGGGACGACATCGCGGTGATGGCGATCGGAGCGCCAGCCACCTGACGGACGATCGTTGATCTCGCCACCGATGGCGGAGCGCCTGACGCTCGCCTACCGTGCGCCCATGCGGATGGGGCCGACCCTGGAGCCGTCGGGCGGCGGCGATGACCAGCTCTCGGTGCGGACCGAGCGGCCCGACCCCGGGACCACCGTGCTGCACGTCCGCGGCGAGGTCGACATGCTGACCTCGTCGAGGCTCCAGACCAGCATCGAGCAGAGTCTGGACGCCGAACCCCAGGTGCTGGTCGTCGATCTGGAGGACGTCGGGTTCCTGGGAACCAGCGGCCTCGCCGCACTGATCCAGATCCGGGGGGCAGCCCGCCTGGCAGGTGCAGAGCTGCGACTGGCGTGCACCAACCGGCAGGTGTTGCGGCCACTCGCCCTGGCCGGCTTGACCGGACTGTTCAGCATCTACGAGTCGGTCCCGGCGGCGCTGGACGCGCAGCTCGCGGAGTAACCGAGAACCACACTGCTCGGAAGTTTGAACGTTCGTCCAACCGGGAACCGAGGCGATAGCCGCCCGGTTGTGCCTCCTCGCCGGGCCAGCACGAAAGGTGTGGTTGCGGTGAGTGATGTCTCGCGCCTCCCCGGACCGGCAGATCACGCCTGGCAGTGGCAGCGCTTTGGGGCCTGCCGTGGCATGGACAGCGGTGTGTTCTATCACCCCGACGGCGAGCGCAACCCGTCCCGCGCCCGGCGCACGGCACGCGCCAAGAAGGTCTGCTCCAAGTGCCCCGTGATGACGGTGTGCCGTGAGTTCGCGCTGAGCACGCACGAGCCGTTCGGGGTGTGGGGTGGCCTCTCCGAGGCCGAGCGGCGTCTCATCATCGACCGCCGCGCAGCCGTCAGCTGAACCCCTTCACAGGCGCTCGGCCTCGCTGAGCGACCGCCGTCCGCCGTCCCGTAAGGTCGTGCACCGCGTCCCCGTCGGACGCACATGATCTGACCTCACCCGGTGGAGGTGTCTTGACCGAGTCAGCCCCACGATCAGGCCACCTGTCGACGCATGTCAGCACGCCTTCCCCCGGCCGGGTGATCGTGCATGTGAGCGGCGAGGTGGACACGCTCACGGCGCCCGAGCTGGACGCCGCGCTGGACCGGCAGTTGGACGGCCCGGCCACCAGCCTGGTGCTCGACCTGACCGGGGTGGGCTTCCTTGCCTCCAGCGGCCTTGCAGTCCTGATCAAGGCCGCACATGTGGCCGAGGAACGTGGCGTGGCGCTGAGTCTCGTCACCGCCAACCGGGCTGTCGTCCGCCCGCTGGAGGTCACCAAGACCGCCGGGATGTTCACCATTCACGACTCGCTGGTGACCGCCGAGGCGGCGCTCGACCGGGACGGTACCGGGAGCAGCGAGCACTAGCGGCGCCGCCGCCGAGTGGCCGGGTATCGGAAAGGAACTGCCGGTGAGCGCGAGCCCCGATCGGGCCAGCCATGAGTCGATCGTCGAGATCCGGACCGAGGCGGGGCCGGCGATGATCCCGACGATCAGGGCGGTCGCCGCGGACCTCGCCGGACGTGCCGACTTCGACCTCGACGCGATCTCCGACCTGCGGATGGCCGTCGACGAGACGTGCGCGACGCTGGTGTCGATCGCCGCCCCGGGGTCGACGCTGACCTGCAGGTTCACCGTCGTCCCCGACATGATCGAGGTCGAGGCCGCCGTCACGATGGCTTCAGGCCAGGGCACCGACGCTGTCGCCACCGACACCTTCGGCTGGCGTGTGTTACAGACCTTGGCCGACAACGTCGGCGTGCTCGAGCTGCCCGGCACCGACAGCGCAGCGACGCAGGTCGGCATCCGGTTGGTGAAGCGCGCTGTCACGGATCAGCGGTGAGTGAAAGCGATCCCGAGTACGGCCATCTGGTTCCGCTGCTTCGGGAGTTCGCGTCGCTCACCGATGGCGACCCACGTCGCGACGCGCTTCGCGACGAGATCGTCACCGGGTTCCTTCCGGTCGCCGCGCACATCGCCCGCCGTTTCGCCCATCGTGGCGAGCCGTTGGAAGACCTCGTTCAGGTCGCCACCGTCGGACTGATCCACGCAGTGGACCGCTTCGAGCCCGACCGCGGCAGCGACTTCTTCTCCTTCGCGGTGCCCACGATCAGCGGCGAGGTGCGCCGGCACTTCCGCGATCTCGGCTGGTCGATGCGCGTGCCGCGCCGGCTCAAGGACATGCACGTGGCGATCAACACCGCCGTGTCGGAGCTGGCCCAGCAGCTCGGCAGGGCGCCTCGGCCCAGCGAGATCGCGCAGCGGCTGGACCTCCCAGTTGCCGAGGTGCTCGAAGGCCTCGAAGCGGCCGAGGCGTACCGCAGCTCGTCGCTGGACGAGATGCTCAGCTCCGAGCAGGGCAGCGCCACGGTGGGCGAGCTGGTCGGCGCGGCGGACGCCGAGCTCGATCGCGTCGAGTTTCGCCAGGTGTTGCAACCGCTGCTCGACGAGCTCCCGCCGCGCGAGCGGACGATCCTGATGCTGCGGTTCTTCGGCAACCTCACCCAGACGCAGATCGGCGAGCAGGTGGGCGTGTCACAGATGCACGTGTCGCGCCTGCTCGGTCAGACGCTCGAGCGCATGCGCAAGCAGATCGAACTCTGAGCCCCCCTCCCCGTTCGGGGTGGCTCAGGTGAAGGCCTTGCTCGCCGCCTCCAGCCGGCACTGCTCCAGGCGGGAGCGCTGGTCCTCCGCCCTCTTGGCCAACGCGTCGAGGTCGGTCGCGGCCAGCGCCGGGTAGCGGTCGCGCACCTCGCGCAGCGAGAGCCACATGGAGTGCTTGCCCTCGATGCCGAGCGAGAGCGTCTCGCATTCCAGCAGCCGCTTGAGGGCGGTACTACCGGTCATCGCGTCGCTGAGCTTGACGCGGGTGAGCTTCTCGGTGATCCAGCCCGCGGCCTGCTTGACGGCGCTCTGCTCGATACCCAGCTTGGTCATCAGCTCGGCGAGCGTGCCGCGGTCCTGTTCGATCTCGCCAGCGAGCTCGGCGAGCAATGGGCCGAACTCAGTGTCCGCGTACTGCTCGCTGATCTTGTTAGCGAGCTCCGTACCAGCGGACGAACCGGCGAGGTGGTCGTTGAGGTAGATCCCCAGCAGCTCGGTGTCGGCCATGGTGGCGTCCTTTCGCAGGTTCCGGCGGCGCGGAGGGGCCCGCCGGTGTCGTCGGCTGTGGGTACCCATTGCCGCGGTGATGGAATCGTCCGAACGGACTAGGTAGTTCCACCCGGTCAGCTCGGGTGGTCGCTCGGATCCGCGGCGGCGCGCCGGCGGCGAGGCTCATCGCATGGACCTCAGGACGCAGACCCACCCACAGGCCTACCGGCTCAGCTACCCTCCGCCGGCCCCGCTCCCGGGACGGCGAACCGCGGTCGTTGCCGGCGGCATCGCCGCGGCGGCGCTGACCATGCTGATCATCTACTTCAGTCTCGTCTTCGCGGCTCTGGGCGCGATCTAGGACGATCCCGGTGACGAACCCGGCTACCGTGCCGGACGTGAAGAGGCGAGGCAGTGCGTCGATCGACGTCGGCCGGCCGCTCGAGCCGCTGTGGCGCGGCTTGATCGTCTACCGGCTGCTGACGTTCACCACCCACGTCATCGCCGTGCTCGCCGCACTCGGCGAGTACCGCAGCTCGACGGGCGCGATCGCCGTCCTCGCCGTGATCGCGGCCTGGACGGCGGCGACCACCGTGTTCTACAGCAGCCCAGGGGCTCGGCCGGGACGGGACCGGCGACGGGTCGTCGCCGTGCTCGACGTGCTGGTCAGCGCCGCTGTGATGGCCACGACGCGCTACGTCGAGACCACCCAGCAGATCGACGCCGACGCGCCGGTCATGGGCTCGGTGTGGGCCTCCGCGCCGGTGCTGGCGCTGGCGATCGCGTTCGGGCCGATCGGTGGTTTCGTCGGGGCCGGCGTTATCTCCGGCATGCTGATCGCGGTGAAACGACAGGTCGGCGCCGTGGAGCTCAGCGACATCCAGCTGCTGATCCTGGCCGGGCTGACCGTGGGCTACGCCGCCTGGGTCATGCAGCGCTATGCCGAGCGACTGCGGGTGGCGGTGGCGGCCCAGGGCGCGGCGGCTGAGCGCGAGCGGCTCGCCCGCTCGATCCACGACGGCGTGCTGCAGGTGCTGTCCCACGTGCGCCGCCGCGGCGCGGAGCTGGGCGGGCCGGCAGCGGAGTTCGGTGAGCTGGCCGGCGAGCAGGAGGTCGCGCTCCGAACGTTGATCACCAGCGGAGCACCGGTCGCCGCCGACGGGCAGCTCGACCTGCTCGCCGAGATCGCCGGCCTCGCCTCACAACGGATCACCGTGTCGCTGCCGGGGACGCCGGTGGAGCTGCCGGCGCACGCTGTCGACACCCTGCTCGCCGTGGCGAAGGCGGCACTGTCCAACGTCGATCATCATGTCGGTCGGGACGCACCGGCCTGGATCCTCGTCGAGGACCTCGGAGACGCGGTCGAGGTCAGCGTGCGCGACGACGGGCCCGGCATCCCGGCCGGACGGCTCGACGCCGCCGCCGCCGAGGGGCGGATGGGCGTGGCGCGCTCGATGCAGGGCCGGATCACCGACCTCGGTGGGACGATCAGCTGCACGACCGGGCCGGACATCGGCACGGAGTGGACCATCCGCTTGCCACGGACAGCTGTGACACCTGCGGCGAAGGGACGGCGCCGATGAGCACCGTGGAGGAGCAGGCCGCTCCGCTGACCGTGATGATCGTCGACGATCACCCGATCTGGCGGGAGGGGCTGGCCAGGGACCTGGCGGAGAACGGGTGCACGGTGGTGGCGACCGCCGCCGACCCCGCCGCCGCGGTCCGGATCGCGATCGCGACCAGGCCGCAGGTCGTGCTGATGGACCTCAACCTGGGCGAGGAGTCCGGTGTGACGGCGATCCATCCCATCCTCGCCACCCACCCGGACACCAGGGTGCTCGTGCTGTCCGCGAGCGGGGAGTACGCCGACGTGCTGGCCGCCGTCAAGGCCGGGGCCAGCGGTTACCTGGTCAAGTCGGCCAGCCTGCCCGAGCTGCTGGACGCCATCAGGCGCACCGCCGACGGCGACGCGGTGTTCACCCCAGGGCTCGCCGGGCTGCTGCTGGGTGAGTACCGGCGGCTGGCCGACCAGCCCGCCAAGGACACCGCGCCGCAGCTGACCGACCGCGAGACCGAGGTGCTGCGGCTCGTCGCCAAGGGGCTGACCGCACGACAGATCGCTGCCCGCCTGGTGCTGTCGCATCGCACCGTGGAGAACCACGTGAGCAACACGCTGCGCAAGCTGCAGCTGCACAACCGCGTCGAGCTGGCCCGCTACGCCATCGAGCAGGGCCTCGCCGCACCCGACTGAGCGACCCAGCCGGTCAGACCCAGCGGGTCAGACGCAGCGGGTCAGACGCAGCGGGTCAGCAGGCCACCACGGGCAGGGTGCTCACTGGGCCGGTGACGGTGACGCCGTGCCTGTCGGTGACCCCGACCATCCACGTGACGCTGCCGACCACGCCGTACGGCCCGAGCGAGCCGATCCAGCCGCCGCCGACCTTGACCATCGGGACGGCCTTGCCTGCGCCATCCGGGCCGCGCGAGAAC
>JACDBJ010000516.1 GCA_013695005.1 Pseudonocardiales bacterium | reverse complement strand
GCCGAGTACATGCCGGACGCCGCGACCGCCGTAGCGCTGCTGCATGCCGAGCTGCGGCCCGGCGACGTCGTGTTGGTCAAGGCCTCCCGCGCCGTCGGGCTGGACCGGGTGGCCGCCGCGCTGCTGTCCACACACCCGTCGCCAGCAGAGCAGGTGTCCAGGTGAGAAGTGTCCTGATCGCGGCCGCCGTGGCGCTCGCGGTGGCCATCCTGCTCACGCCGTACCTGATCCGGTTCTTCGCCAAGCAGGGCTTCGGCCAGGAGATCCGGTCTGACGGCCCGGCCACCCACCAGGCCAAGCGGGGCACGCCGACGATGGGCGGAGTCGTCATCCTGCTGGCGATCTGGATCGGCTACCTCACCGCCCACCTGGTGGCCGGCGACCAGCTCGGCGCGCCGACGGCATCGGCGCTGCTGGTCCTGGCGCTGACCACCGCACTGGGCATCGTCGGGTTCATCGACGACTTCATCAAGATCCGGCGGCAGCGCAACCTGGGGCTGAGCAAGACCGCCAAGCTGCTCGGGCAGTTCCTGGCCTCGGTGGTGTTCGCGGTGCTGGCGCTGCGGTTCGCCGATTCGTCCGGGCTGACCCCGGCGTCGGACAACCTGTCGTTCGTGCGCGACATCGCCGTGCTGTCCTTCGGCGCCATCGGCTTCGTGCTCTTCTGCTATCTGTTGGTCAGCGCCTGGTCCAACGCGGTCAATCTGACCGACGGGCTGGACGGGCTGGCCGCCGGCACTTCGGCGATGGTGCTCGGCACGTATGTGGTGATCTCGTTCTGGCAGTTCCGCAACAGCTGCCTGCTGACCACCGCGGCCGGGTGCTACCAGGTGCGCGACCCGCTGGACATCGCCCTGGTAGCGGCCGCGGGAGCCGCGGGGTGCGTCGGGTTCCTCTGGTGGAACGCGGCGCCGGCCCGCATCTTCATGGGCGACACCGGCGCGCTGGCGCTCGGTGGGCTGGTCGCCGGGCTGTCCATGGTGACCAGGACCGAGCTGCTGCTGGTGGTGCTGGGCGGGGTGTTCGTGGTCGAGGCGCTGTCGGTCGCGCTGCAGGTCATCGTGTTCCGCAGCACCCGGCGCCGGCTGTTCCGGATGGCCCCGTTCCACCACCATTTCGAGCTGGCCGGGTGGGCGGAGACGACCGTGATCATCCGCTTCTGGCTGCTCGCCGCGATCTGCTGCGCGCTCGGTCTCGGCATCTTCTACAGCGAGTGGCTCGGCGCAGCCTCCGGTCTCTGACGGGCTCTGAGTGGCCGCCGATCCGGATGGTCGACAATCTCCCACCATGGGAGTCCAGATCAGGGAGCTGGCTGGCAAGCGGGTGCTTGTCGCCGGCGCCGGCGTCTCCGGGCTCGCCGCCGCCGACGCACTGATCGCGCTCGGTGCGGAGGTCACCGTCACCGACTCCGACCCCGGCAAGCTGGAGGCGGTCCCCGCGCCGGCCACCTCGGTCGTCGGCCTCGACCGCCCGCCGTCGGAGACGGTGCTCATCGTGACCAGTCCCGGCTGGCATCCCGACACCTCGTTGCTGGCCGACGCGGTGGCGGCAGGGGTGGAGGTGATCGGCGAGCCCGAGCTGGCCAGGCGGTGGGGCTCCGCGGATGCCGCGGGCCGTGGCATGAGCCCGCCGACGTGGCTCGCGGTCACCGGCACCAACGGCAAGACCACCACCGTCGGCATGCTGGAGCAGGTCCTGCGGGCCGCCGGCCAGGACGCTGTGGCCTGCGGCAACATCGGGCTGCCGGTGATCACCGCGGTGCGCGCGCGGCACCGGGTGCTCGCCGTCGAGCTGTCCAGCTTCCAGCTGCACTGGTGCCCGGACCTGCGGCCGGTGGCCGGCTGCGTGCTCAACCTCGCCGACGACCACCTGGACTGGCACGGCACCGTGGGTGAGTACCAGTCGGCCAAGGCGCGCGTGCTGACTGGTGAGATCGGCGTGGCTGTCGTGGACGACCCTGGCGCCGCTGCGCTGCTCGCCGCCGCGCCGGCCCCGCGGAAGATCGGGGTCACCCTCGGCGAGCCCGCCGACGGCCAGCTCGGGGTGGTCGACGGCGCACTGGTCGACTACGCGTTCAGCGACACCCCGATCGAGCTCGCCCGCATCGACGACGTGCGGCCCGCCGGCCCGCCAGGGCTGACCGACGCACTGGCGGCCACCGCGCTGGCCAGGGCACACGGTGTGGAGCCCGACGCCGTCCAGCAGGGCTTGCGCCGCTACGAGCCTGACCGGCATCGCGCCGAGCCGGTCGCGACGGTCGCCGGCGTCGAGTTCGTCGACGACTCCAAGGCCACCAACCCGCACGCGGCGAACGCCTCGCTCTCCGCGCATCCGCGGGTCGTCTGGATCGCCGGTGGCCTGCTCAAGGGCGCCAGGGTGGACGACCTCGTCGCGGCGCACCGCGAGCGGCTGGTCGGAGCCGTCCTGCTGGGCGCGGATCAAGAGGTGATCGCCGAGGCACTCGCGCGACACGCGCCCGATGTCCCCGTTGCGCAGGTCGGCGCGGGGGACGATGCCCCCATGAGCCAAGCCGTCCGGTTGGCGGCCGGGATGGCCCGGCCCGGCGATGTCGTGCTGCTCGCCCCAGCCGCGGCCTCGCTGGACCAGTTCCCCGACTACCGCGCACG
>JACDBJ010000484.1 GCA_013695005.1 Pseudonocardiales bacterium | reverse complement strand
GGCAAGAGCGGGGCGCCGGCCCGACCGGGCGGCGACCTTGGACAGCGCGAAGGACGCGATGGCCGCGCCGATCACCATGCCGGTCTGCGCGGCGCCGCCGACGATCTCCGACCCGGACAGGTCAGCGGCGACCAGGCTGCTCACGGCGATCCCCGCTGCGACGCCGACTCCGCCGGCCACCTGGGTGCCGACAAGCACCAGCAACGTATGACGCTGGATCCGCGGTACGGCGACGAGCGTCACCACCCGATCCTGCATCGCGGACCTGCGCAGCGCCATTCAACAGCCAGCCGGCGAGACCGGCTGCTGGTCACCCAGGTGGCTCGCTCAGGTCCTTATCGTCCTCGGGTTATTGGGCGTCGGATCGGCCTTATTCGTCCTCGATGGCGCCTTCGTCGGCTTGGCGGTGCTGCCGGCTGCCTTCACCATCGGCAACTTGGCCTTCTCCGCCTTCTGCTGCTTAAGCTTGCCGGCGGCCGTGTTGCCCGCCGCTGTTGTCGTCGCCTTCTGCTGCTTGGTCAATCTGCTGCTGGTGGCGTTGGCGGTCGCCGTCTTCCTCTGCTTCTTGCCCTCGTCGGCCTTCGTCTTGGCCGCTGCGGTGCTGGTCTTCGGCTTGACACCGGTGCGGAAGGTCGCAGCTTGGTTGGCGTCGAGCTTCGCACGCTTTTCGTCGCGCCGCGCGAGCGTTAGCTTGTCGCGTTCCTTCTGCTTGGACTTCGTCTTGAGGTCCTTGGCCTCGCGAGCGATGTCCTTCTTCTGCCGCTGCAGCGGAGTCAGCTTCTTGTCCTCGGCCTTGCGCATCTTGTCGAGCTTCTTCTGCTTCGCCTTGCGGTAGACCTCGCGCTCGGCGATCGTCTTGGCGTCGTTGACCTCGCGACGCTCCTGCAGCCCGTCGTAACGGATCTGCTGCTTGGTCGTGAGTACCTCGCCGTTCGGGCCCTTGCCGACCGGCGCGGGCTCCGCCTCGACCGTCTCCGTGGTCGTCGTCTCGGTCGTGTCGCCAGTGCCGTCGGCGCCCGTTCCCCCGTTGGAGCTGCCTCCATCGGAGCTGGCCCCGGCTGACGTTCCGCCGTTGCCCGTGGTGTCGGTGGTCTCGCTCTGGCCGCCGCCGTTGCCCGTGGTGTCGGTGGTCTCTTCTTCGGTCTCGCTCGGGTCGGCGTTGTAGCTGGCCGGATCGCCGTGGTCCTTGCTCTTGCCGCCACCGATCTGGTCAACCACCTCTTCGACCACGCCGCCGGACTCGTGACCGCCGGACTCGCCGCCGCCGGACTCGCCGCTGACCTCTTCAACGACTTCCTCGACTACGCCGCCACCGTCGCGCTCGGAAGCCTCCGGGTTGTGCTTGTTCGATCCGCGTCCTGGCCGTGGGGGTGCGCCGGTACCAGGCTCGTGGTCGGCCTCGCCCTCGCTGTCGCGGTACGCAATCGCCGGCAACGGGGTGAGCCGATCGTTCTCCTGCCCGGGCTCGGGCGCGTCCGGGTTGCTGGCGAGGTCGACGACGACCTGACCCAGCTCTTCGGTCGCCTTCTCACTGGCCGGGTCCGGCAGTGGCTGCACGATGACCTGGTCGACCGTGTTCCTGAGGCTGGCGAGCTCCGCCGCCTTGGCGTCGCGCTGCTGCTTGACGAACTCGCGCTGGGACCTGAGCTGCGTGAGCTGCGGGGTCTCCGGGCCTGACGTCGGCGTCGCAAGCGCACGGTCGATCGCCGCGAGCTGGGAGTCGGCCTCGGCCAGCTGCTTGTTGACGCTGTCGACCGACTCGAAAGCGGTCAACCAGGACTGCACCGTCGCCCGCTGCTGTTCCAGCGCAGCCTTGCGATCGAGCATCGCCTGCACGGCGGCCGGCGGAGCGCCCGCCTCCTGCGCGCCCGGCGAACGCATCCAGAGCTCTTCGACCTGCGCCACGATGTCCAGCTGCCGCGAGACCGACGCGAGGCTGACCTTGGCCTGACGAACCCATTCCTGGGCGCTCGTGTTCGCCGGCTGGGCTGGCGTACCGACGACGGCGCGGGGGTCGCTGGAGGCGTTGGCGTTGCTGACTACCCAGCCGCCACCACCTGCGAGGATGCCGGCCGCGCCGAAGAGCGCGATGGCCTGCGTGCGACGCTTGCGGCCCTTCGCGCGCGCTTCACCGTCGGCGCTCGCGACGGCTCGCCGGGTGGCCCCGTCCGGACCTGGTCCGGTGCGGCGCATCGCCCGCGCAGTGGGCGAGGGCGAGGGCGAGGGGGTGCGGATGGGGCGACGGTTGCCGACTGCGTCCCAACCGTCGTTGGACGCTGGGCGATCCATGGCTTCGAGATCCACGAACAGGGGGACGAACTCGTACTCGTCGTCGGCGGCCACGTCCTCGTTCGTCGCGGCTGCGGGCTGCTTGGGGGTGGGGCTGGGGCGGGCGGCGGCTCTCGTCCGGCGAGGCTTGCTGCTCGGCCTGATGGGCGCCTCGGACTCGACGGGCGCCGCGTCGGACGTGACTTCGACCGGCTCCGCAGCCGAGACCTCGGGCGTCGCATCGTCGGACGGCGCCTCGGCAGGCTGATCCGGCTCGGTCGGCGACCCGGCCACCATGGCCTGGTACGCCGTCTGTTCGTCAGCGTCGCGCCGCTGCTGCCGGGAGATCACCCGGTGCGCAGCACAACAGAACTTCCGCGCCTTCTGACCATCGGCAGCTTCAATGAGCTCGTCGCAACCCGGTAGCGCACATCGCTGGGCCTTCGGCTGCACCTCGGTCACTCCCCCCTCGCAACGACGGTAGGACCCGTCGCACCTCGCGCCCCCCGACGCTCACCAGCGACGGACGGGGAGGCAAACCCCACGTCACAAAGCCGGCCGAGTGGGCCAGGCATTCTGACCCTCTCGGTGGCTCAGCATAACCCCCCCTTAGGTAGCTGTCATCTGTTCGTTATGCGAGGTAGCTACCCGCGTACGATCCGCGACAAACGGACTACCGCCCCTTCGGCCTGCCGGGTTACAGGGCGCCCCCACCCGGCGCCCCTCGGCAGGCCGTCAGCCCGCGGTCTGATCGTCGGTGTTGGCGTCCGGGGCGTTCTTCTTGACCGACTCGATGCCGTTGAGCGCAGCGCGCTTGCTCTCGTACATCTCGCTGGAGGCGATCACCTGACCGTTGCCGGCCACAAGGGTGAAGTGGAACTTGCCGTTCTTGGCCTGCTTCAGGACGAACTTTCCCGCCATGCCAGGACCTCGCCGTTCTACTCGATGGGCAGCGTTGCCGAACCGTAGCCCTCGGCGGCCCGAGCGGCCATGGAGGTCATCTGCGCGACGGCGTGTCGTGATCCTCAAGTCGCCAATCTGCGCACACATCACATTCGATGACGCTCCGTCAACCACCTGTCACCCTTCGACGGCGCATCGAGACCTTATTGTGATGCTAAGGCTGCTTGATTAGCCTCTCCGTGGCAGGAAGGGTCGGGCTCGGACAGGTGGCGGGCGCACGCATTCACGCGTTCGGGGGTAGTATTCGTCCACTTGCCGGCGATTTAGCGATCAAGGGTCGTCCGCCAACAAGCGGGGGTGAGGACGAAGATGTCTGCCGTGCCGGAGTGCTGCGCGCTGCCGGGTTGCGACGAGCCCATCGAGCAGCCAACCGATGGCGGTCCACGGCGGAAGTTCTGCACCGCCGCCCACCGAGCTGCCGCACGTCGCCTGCGCCGCGAAGAGCGCACGACCGTCGCCCGAGCAGTCGCTTCGCCGACGTCCGGCATCGCGCTCGGTATCCCGGCGCAGCGTGACGTGCCACCCAGCCCGACGCCCCGCGACCGGGTCGCCGTTGTCGGGCTGCCGTCCCGCCAGCACGAGCAGGGCATCGAACACCAGCGCCAGCTCGTCGCCGCGTCGCACGCCGCCAACGCCGAGCGCCGCCGGAAGGCGAAACGCGCCGTCGGCACCAGGCGTCGCGGGATTGCCGTCCTCGGCGCCGCGAGTATCCTCGCCGCCGGCGGTGGATGGGTAGCGACCGACAAGGCGAGCCCGGCCGTACCGAACTCCACCTCGACCGCGAGCAGCGACGCCCCTAGCGGGACGGCCGAATGGGCTTCCCGCGCGAAGGTGGCGCTGGCGTCGGTGAAGTCGCAGCTCGACCTCGTCAACCAGGTTCAAGCCGCGTGGAACGCCATGCCGGGTTCGCGCAGCAGGATCCTGCCGCAGCCCGTGGTCGAGCTGCTGGCGCACAAGACGCGGCTGGAGCAGCAACGCGCGATGCTCGAGTCGGAGCTGTCGGCGCTGAAGTCGCTGGAGACCAGTCGATCAGCGCTGGCCTCAACCGAGGGCCAGCTGGCCTCGGTCGAGCGCGCGTTGAAGGCCATCCCGTCCGATGCGCCGTTGTCCACCGAACAGTCGGAGACCGCGCGTCAGCTCAAGGCTCAACGGGACCTGCTCGCCCAGCAACGCGAGAACCAGAACCGCGAGGTGCTGGGCTGGGACAACAGCATCCGCAACTCGGTGACCAAGCCGCTGCCCGAGCTGGAGAAGGTCACCGAACCGGTCACCGACACGGTCATCGCCCTGATCGACAACTCCGACCGGCCGTCGAGCCCGCCGGTGGCGCAGGTGCGGTCGCCGATTCCGGCGGCGACGAACCGGCAGGATTCAACGGAGCGCGCGCGGCAGGACTACAACACCGGCGCGCCACCCGACCCGGGCCGGCCCACCTGGGACGAGGCCGGCCAGCGTCCGGACACCATGCCAAGCTCGCAGCCGGTCGAGCAGGTGACCGAACAGCTCGACTCGGC
>JACDBJ010000472.1 GCA_013695005.1 Pseudonocardiales bacterium | reverse complement strand
CTGCCGCGCCGGTGCGAGCCCGGCCGTCAGCCCAGCCTCGATGGCGGCGACCTCGCCGCGCCAGTCCCGGCGGAGCAGCTCGTCGATGGACGCCAGCGACACCGCGGCGGCCAGCGGGTTGGCCATGAACGTCGGCCCATGCATCAGCGCGCCAGGCTCCCCTTCGCTGATCCCGCGGGCGAGCTCAGGCGTGCACAGCGCCGCGGCCATCGACACATAGCCGCCGGTCAGCGCCTTGCCGACGCACATCACGTCGGGGCTCACACCGGCGTGGTCGGCGGCGAACAGCTCCCCGGTCCGGCCGAAGCCGGTAGCGATCTCGTCGAACACCAGCAGCACGTCGTGCGCGGCCGTGACATCCCTCAGCACCCGCAGGTAGCCGGGGTCGTGGAACCGCATCCCACCGGCGCCCTGCACCACCGGCTCGACGATCACCGCGGCCAGCTCGCCGGCGTGCCACTGCACCAGCTCGGCCAGCGACTCGGCGTACCCGGCGTCGAACGCGGCAGGCGGCGGGTCCGCGAACACCTGCTGCGGCAGCACGTCACGCCACAGCGAGTGCATCCCGCCGTCGGGGTCGCACACGCTCATTGCGCCGAACGTGTCGCCGTGGTAGCCGCTGCGCCAGGTGAGCAGCCGGTGCTTCGCGGGGTGGCCGAGCGAGCGCCAGTACTGCAGGCACATCTTGATTGCGACCTCCACCGACACCGAGCCGGAGTCGGTCAGGAACACGTGTTGCAGCGGTTCCGGGGTGATCTCCACCAGCCGCCGCGCGAGCAACACGCCGGACTCGTGGGTCAAGCCGCCGAACATGACATGGCTCATCCGACCGAGCTGGTCGGCGACGGCGGCGTCCAGGGCCGGGTGGCGGTAGCCGTGGATCGCGGCCCACCACGACGACATGCCGTCCACCAGCTCGCGCCCGTCGGCCAGCAGCAGCCGCACCCCGCAGGCGGACTCGACGACCAGCGGCGGCAGGGCCGGGGGCATCGCGGCGTAGGGATGCCAGACGTGTGCCCGGTCCGCCGCGAGGATCTCCTCCGGCTTCACCGCCCGGCGACGGCGGCCGACCCGCCTGCCGGCCACGCGCGCAGCACCGGCGACTCCACCGTCCGCTGCTCGTGCGGTGTCAGCTGCGCCTCGACGATCTTGACCGCGACGTGGGCCAGCAGCCGGTCGTCGGCGTCGGTGAGGTCCAGCCCGGTCAGCGCCTGGATCCGCTGCGCCCGGTAGGCGACGGTGTTGGCGTGCAGGCCGAGGATCCGCGCGGTCTGCTTGAGGCTGCCGTGCTGGGCGAGGTACACCGACAGCGTCCGCACGAGATCCACCGTGTGCCGGCGGTCGTGGGTGAGCAGCGGGCCGATCACCTCGTGCGCGAACCGCAGTAGCTGGCGCATGTCGCCGATGTCGAACAGCAGCCGGTAGATGCCCAGGTCGTCGTAGCGCACGGTCTGGCCGGCCCGCCCTAGCCGGATGCCCAGGTCGATCGCGAGCTCGGCCTGCCGGTAGCCGCGCGGCGCGGCCTCGGGCTGCTCGACAAGCTCGCTCAGCCCCGCGGTCGCCCCGGTGCCACCGCCGAGCGCCGTCGCCCAGGCGGCCGGATCGGCCGCGGTGTCAGTCGTCGTGTCGGCCGTCGTGTCAGCGTCGGGTACGGGGACGATCGCCACCACGGTGGACTCCCGGACCGTCACCGCGACGCCCGCCGCCACCGTCCGCACGGCACTGGCCAGGCGCTCCGCCGCGCCGGTATCGGATTCCGACGCCGCCGCGGACGACGGCAGCCGGATGATCGCCACCCGGAACGGCTGACCCTCGGCCAGACCGAGCGACTCGGCCTTGCGACGTGCGTCCGACACGTCGAGTACGTGGCCGTGCACGAGGGCCTCGACGACGGCGCGCTGGTGCCGCAGGTCCAGCTCGGCGCTGGTGCGCTCGTTGGCCATCGTGAGCGAGAACAGCGTCGCGGCGTAGGTGACGCTGAGGAACTCGGCGTCGTCCGGCTCCACCGAACCGGGGCCGTCCAGCACGACCAGGTAGCCCAGGGTGTCCTCGCGGACCGCCACCGGCGCGACGAGGCACGCCTCGTCCAGCAGCCAACCCGGCACCGCGGGGATCCGCAGCGGGCGGCGCGCCACCCGGACCGCACCCAGCAGACGCTCGACGTTCGGGTCCGAGCGGCTCCATCGCACGGCCTCGGCCGGGCCGTTCGCACCGGAGTCACCGCCGGCTTCCGCGCGCAGCCCGAAGTCTGCGTCCAGCAGCAGCACCCGCCGTCCGATCAGCCGCGCGAAGACCTCGGTGAGCTCGCCGGGTCCCGCACCCTGCACCGCGGTGGCGGCCAGCTCGTCGCACACCGCCATCGCCTGGCGGTAGATCGAGTACTGCCGCGACAACCCTGCCGGCGGCTCCGGCACCGCTCCCCGCACCGGCGGTCGGGCGGGCGGTGGGTGGACCTCGGTCACCGCGGGCTCCGCAGTCGGGCCAGTGCCGTGATCAGCTCGACCGCTGGCACCGGCGCGGTGGGCACCGGCGAGGTGGGCACGGCCGGCTCGGCAGGCAGGTACACCAGCACACCGGCGACGAACTCGCGCAGCTTCTCCACGGCCGACACCGCAGCGTCCACGGCTCGCTCCGGCGTGTCCCGCGCGATCCGTGCGGCCGCGAGCGCCGCGGGCGGGATCGAGAACCCGGGCACCTCGTGCAGCAGCCACTCGACGGTCCGGACGTCCACGAAGGGCGCCACCGAGGCGATCACCGGGATCTGCTCGCCGCGAGCACGCAACCCGGCGAGCGTGGCGACGGCGCCCTCCACGTCGTAGATCACGTCGGTGACCAGGAAGTGCGCCCCGGCCCGCACCTTGTCCTGGGCGCGGTCCAGCTCGCGTTCGGCGTCGGAGACCGACGGGCTGATCGAGCCGCCGATGGAGAAGCTGGTCGGGTCGGTCGTCGGCACGCCGCGCCAGTCGACCCCGTGGTTGAGGCCGCTCAGCGCGGCGATCAGCCCGACCGAGTCGACCTCCCACGGCGCGATCGGCTGGGGGTAGTCCCCGGCCACCCGCGGGTTGCCGGTGCGGCAGACCACGGTGCGCAGCCCGAGGGCGTGCGCCCCGAGGAGGTCGGCCTGCAGCGTGGGCAGGTTACGGTCGGCGGTCTCCATGGGCAGCATCACGTCGACGCCGACCCGCTCGTGCAGCACGACTCCGGCACCGACCGGGTTCACCCGTGCCGAGGGCGGCGCAGGGTCGATGATCGCCAGCAGGTCCGCCCCGGCGGCGCACAGCCGGGCCGCCTGCTCGACGAACCCGGTGACGTCGTGTCCGCGCGGCACCTGTAGCCCGGCCACCACGACGAAAC
>JACDBJ010000378.1 GCA_013695005.1 Pseudonocardiales bacterium | reverse complement strand
CGGCCGGGCCGGACGAACTTGTAGCCGACGTTGCGCACGGTGCCGATCAGCTGCTCGTGCTCCACGCCGAGCTTGGCGCGCAGCCGCCGCACGTGGACGTCCACCGTGCGGGTGCCGCCGAAGAAGTCGTAGCCCCAGACCTCCTGCAGCAGCTGCGCCCTGGTGAACACCCGCCCCGCGTGCTGGGCGAGGTACTTGAGCAGCTCGAACTCCTTGTAGGTCAGCTCCAAGGGCCGGCCGCGCAGACGTGCCATGTAGGTGGTCTCGTCGATGACCAGCTCACCGAGCACCAACGCGCCGCTGCCGGCGGCGGTGTCGGCACCGGGTCGGGCACGCAGCAGCCGCAGCCGGGCGTCCACCTCGGCCGGGCCGGCGCTGGGTAGCAGGATCTCGTCGACGGCCCAGTCGCCGGTGACGGCGACCAACCCGCCCTCGGTGAGCACCGCGATCACGGGTACGTCCATGCCGGTCGTGCCGAGCAGCCGGCACAGGCTGCGCGCGGCCACCAGGTCGGTGCGGGCGTCGACGAGCACGGCGTCGTGCGGGCCGGCGTCGAGCAGCGCAGCCACCTCGGGCGCCGCGGTACGCACGCCGTGCGGCAGCAGTGCGAGCGACGGGAGGACCGCCTCCGGCTTGGAGTCGGCGGTCAGCAACAACAGCTCCACGCCTGCCCCCTTCCGCCGAGCCGATAAGGCCCCGGGCCGGCACTGGCGCGCGGGTTTCAGAGAGGATAACCGGCGTGGGGCCTTCTTTACCCATATCAGCGGCGCAGCTCACTCTGAGCTACTTGAGCGTGCACACGAGCGACGGCGTGTTACTCCGCGGTATGCATCTGGCTACGACGCCGCGACGGGACCTCGCCGTGGTCGTCAGCCACGGCTTCACCCACGGCGTCGCGCGCACCCCGACCCGCGAGCTACTGACCGCGATGGCCGAGCACGTCGACGTCGTGTCGGTGAACTTCCGCGGCCACGGCGACTCCGGCGGGCGGTGCACGGTGGGTGATGTCGAGCGGCTGGACACTGACGCCGCGGTCGGCTGGGCACGCCGAGCCGGCTACCCACGGGTGGCCTCGCTGGGCTTTTCCATGGGTGCGGCGGTGGCGTTGCGGCACGCCGGGCTGGACCCAGAGCACCCGGCGGACGCCGTGGTGGCGGTGAGCGCGCCGTCGCGGTGGTGGATCCGGGAGACCGCGGCGATGCGCAAGCTGCACTGGCTGATCGAGCAGCCGCACGGGCGGGCCACCGGACGGCTGCTCGGCGTGCGACTGGCCGGGCCGTGGGACGAGGTGCCGGCGTCACCGGTGGAGGTGATCGGGCGGATCGCGCCGACTCCGCTGCTGCTGGTGCACGGCGACGCCGACCGCTGGTTCCCGCCCGAGCACGCCCGCACGTTGCGGCGGGCCAGCCGCGAGCACGCCGAGCTGTGGGTGGAGCCGGGGATGGGCCACGGTGAGTCCGGCACGAGCCCCGAGCTCGCTGGCAGACTGGTCTGGTGGATTACCAGGGCGTGCGCACCGATCAGCGAAGACGTGGCATGAGCCGCGGGCTCAAGCGGACGATCATCGTCCTGCTGGTGTTGATCGGCCTGCTGGTCGCCGCCGACTTCGCTGTCGCGGCCGCCGCCGAGCACCAGGTCTCGCAGAAGATGCGGGAGAAGCTGGCGCTGTCCGAAGACCCGTCGGTCACCGTCCGCGGCTTCCCGTTCAGCGCCCAGGCACTGCGAGGCGACTACGAGGAGGTCGTGGTCTCCGCCGAGCGGCTGACCGTCGGCCCGCTGCGCGAGGTAGGGGCGCAGGTGGTGCTGCACCACGTCCGGATCGAGCTCAGCGAGCTGCTGGGCTCCGGGGAGAAGACGCTGCGGGTGGACGAGGCGGTCGGCGCGGCGCGGATCAACGGCAGCGACCTCGCCCGCCAGCTCCCCGGCGTCACCAAGCTCGGCATCGAGGCGCTGACCCCCAAGGAGCTCGCCCAGGAGGCGGCGCAGGCCAGTGACCCGTCGGTCGGCGCGATCGACCCGAACACCGCCGCGAAGCTGGTCGCCACGGTCAACGTGCTCGGCCAGCAGCAGGTCGTCTCGGCGATCGTCGTGCTGCAGCTCAACGGGCAGCAGATCGTCATCCAGCCGCGTGACATCCGGGTCGGCGAAGGTGGGATCGCGCTGCCGCAGCCGGTGCAGACGACGCTGCGCAACCTGTTCACCGTGCGGATCAACCCCGGCACGTTGCCGTTCAAGGTCACACCGACGAAGGTGCGCGCGATCGACGGAGTGCTCGAGGTCTCCGGCGTCGCGACCAACCTCGTGATCGGTGGAGCCGGCGACAACGCAGCTACCCTGAACAGATGACCATGGTCGGGCTCGCCGTGCTGGTCGGCACCGTGCTGGTGGCGACCGCGGTCGGACTCGTGCTGCGGGCGCGCGCCGGGCGGGTGCGCGCCGGCCGGAGCACGTCGGCGGAGTGGGCGCGCTGGGGCGTGGA
>JACDBJ010000414.1 GCA_013695005.1 Pseudonocardiales bacterium | reverse complement strand
GGCCTGGCATGAACGTCGCCTTCATCTCGTCGCTGATCGGCTCGATCGCGCTCACGCTGGTCGTCATCCCGACGCTGTACGAACGCAAGGAGAACCTGGCCATGGTCGCCAAGGCGCGCCGGCAGCTCTAGCTGCCGTGGCCTGACCGCCCGCCGCATCGGCGACGTCGGCCACACGCTCGTGCACAGGGGTTGACGCCGCAGAGTCGATGACCGCCGCCAAGCGGCGTGACACGGGCAATCGAGTCCGCACAGGCGTGCTCGGCGGCGGCGAGCGCCCGGAGCGGTCGCTGGCGGGTCTGTGCGGTGAGGTGGTGGCGCTCGCTGCCATCGGCCCGTCGCCGCGGCGACGAGTGACGTTCACGCTGCTCCGGGCGCTCTGTCAGCATCGTCAGACCCGCCGAACTGCATCGCCCGACCAAACTTCGCTTGGCGGTCGTTCACCCGGTGATGGACGTCGTACAGCTTCTGCAAGGCGTCGTCGTCTTCGGGGTGGTCCTCCAGCCAGCCGTTCATCACGTCGACATCGTTGCGTTCCAGCGCGACAACCATCGCCGCCCGCTCCTGCAACGAGTCGCCAGTCAGCCGGGCGGAGTGGAGCAGCCCCATCAGCGCGTGCCGACCACCGGCACCGGCACGTTCCTCGGTTCACCGCGCCCGCTCCAACGCGTCCCGGAAGCTGGCATCCCTGGCGATCGTCTCGGCCCCGATCGTGTTCCGCGTCGAGGCGGGGCAAGCCGAGGGGTTCCACTACCCTGGCGCGCGCCTGGCGCGGCCCGTGAGCCTCACAGCGGAGGCTCTGGGCTGGTCCGCCCCGTGATGCCCTACGACGGTCCGACCATTCGGCGACCGGCGACATCATTCAGGGTGCTGCTGCGAGCCTGACCGAACAACAACAGCAGCGAGACGACGCCGATCCACACCAGACTGGAAGGCGCGCTGACGAGCGAGATCCACGTGTGCAGGAGCGTCAGCACCACCACGGCCGCACCGACGGCAACCATCCACATCGGCAGCACTCTCGTCCGCCAAATGGCGACCGACGTCGCGACGACTATGACCGCAGCGCCGATCTGGCAGTAGTGGTACAACCACGTCGACAGCGACAGCATGAGCTGGCCAAGCGCTCGGTGCGCTTGCGGCACCGTTCACATTCGTGCTCGTAGCCGGGGGCCCGGAGCGCTACCGGTGAGGTCTGTGCGTGGTTGTGAGCGGGTTTCTGTGTTCCGGTGGTCGGGTGTGGCGTGCTCTGCCAGGCTGTCTCGCGTGAAGCAGGCCGGATGGCGGGAGCGGAGTCGATGGGTGCGTTGGTGGAGGTTGCTGCGGACCCGGCAGCCCTCGACGTTCAACGAGAAGGTCCGCTACAAGATGTTGCGTGACCACCGGCCGCTGCTGGTCACCTTCGCCGACAAGGTGGCCGTGCGGGCGTACGTGGCCGAGGCCGTCGGTGCGCACTATCTGCCGGCGGCGTACGCGCTCCTCGACGAACCCCGTGACCTGGTCGGTCTCGAGTTGCCCGAATCCTTCGTGGTCAAGCCGACCCACGGCAGCGGAGCGGTGGTGGTCGTCTCCCCCCGCGCCCCGGCCGACGCCAAGCTCCCCGAACTCGGCGGCGCCTGGATCTACGCCCATGTGCGCCCGGACGCGGCCGACCGGGAGCACCTGGCGCGGGTCGGCGCGGAATGGCTCGAGCAGCTCTACGGGCAGGGTCCCAACCGGGAGTGGGCGTACGGCCCGGTCCCCCGCCGGCTGATCGTCGAGGAACTGCTGACCGGGCCGGACGGCGGCATCCCCGACGACTACAAGCTCTTCGTGTTCAACCAGCGCTGTCGCTACATCCAGGTTGACACCGGGCGCTTCGGTGGCCGCACCCAGGACTTCTACCGACCGGACTGGGAGCACGTGCCGATGAGTGGCGGTCCGCCCTGGGCTCCGACCCCGCAACCGCCGCCGGACCGGCTGGCCGAGATGATCGACCTGGCCGAGCGGCTCAGCGCCCAGACCGACTTCGTCCGGGTCGACCTCTACGTGCTGCCCGACCGGATCGTCGTTGGGGAGCTGACGAGCTATCCGGCCGGCGGGCACAGTCCCTTCATTCCGGAGTCGTTCAACGCCGAGTTCGGCACCCTCTGGACCGTGCCGAAGCGCTATGCGGCGAGTGGACCGGGCGTTCGGGCAGAGGGGGACGGCCAGCGCGCCCGCCACAGCGAGAGAGCAGGACACCAACGCCCCAGTGGCCAACGACCGACGACCGACGATTGTGGACCCATCTCGGTTGGCCGAGCACAGCCGCACTCGGCTCGAAGTGCACCACCAAGCGGCCTCGATCGGTCAGCATGCGGGGACGACGGAAGACGGCCCCCCAGGCCAGCAGTCGTAACGG
>JACDBJ010000367.1 GCA_013695005.1 Pseudonocardiales bacterium | reverse complement strand
GGGACGGGGTCTGGGCGGGTGGCGACTGCGTGCTGGTGCGGCACCGGATCACCGGGCGCCTTGTGCACGTCCCGCTCGGTACGCACGCCAACAAGCACGGCCGGGTGATCGGTGTGAACCTCGCGGGCGGTTCGGCGGTGTTCCCCGGTGTGGTCGGCACGGCGGTGACCAAAGTGTGCGACCTGGAGATCGCCCGGACCGGGCTGCGGGAGGCAGACGCGCGGGAGGCTGGGTTCGATGCCGTGGCGGCGACGATCTCCTCGACGACGCGGGCGGCGTACTTCCCCGACAGGAGCCCGCTGACGGTCAAGCTGATCGCCGAGCGCGGCACGGGGTTGCTGCTCGGTACACAGATCGTGGGGCGGGAAGGCTCGGCGAAGCGGGTGGACGTCTGCGCCACGGCGTTGTGGAACGCGATGACCGTCGACGAGATGATCAACCTTGACCTCGGCTACGCCCCGCCGTTCTCCCCGGTGTGGGACCCGGTGCTGGTCGCGGCTCGGAGCGCCGCCGAGCAGGTCTGAACGCCCGAGAAACTGTCGGACGTCGGCAGTACGCTCGAACATGTGTTCGATGCAGCCGCTACTGCGCAGTCGGCGTTAGCCGGCGCGCTCGACCCGGCTGCGCTTGGGCTGGCCGAGGGTGTGCCGCCGGATCACGTGGCGTTGGCCGACTGTGCGCCTTCGGGCTGGCTCGCGTTGGACCTCGACACCGCAACGGCGAGTCCTGCGCGGCTCGACGACGCCGACCTGCTGGACTCGATCGTCGCCTTCGAGCGGCTCTCGGCATGGGCCTTGGCGCGGCAGGCGCGGCTGCTCGCCGAGTTCGCGCGGCGGCGGCCGGCCGACGATCCGGCTGCTGAGCGGTGCGGCCGGCCGTCGTTGGCTAGCGAGTTCGCGCCGGACGAGATCGGTCTCGCGCTGCGGCTGTCCCGCATGACAGCCACAGTGCGACTCGAGCAAGCGGTCCGACTCGATCGAGAGCTCTCCCCAACGCGAGCGGCCTGGGAACGCGGAGTGATCGACGCTGCGAAGGTGCGCGCGATTTCCGACGCCACTGCCCGGGTTGCGCCCACCGAGGCCAGCTCGGTGCAGGACCGGGTGCTCGCGCGGGCGGAGGAGCAGACCGTCTCGCAGCTGCGTGCGGCACTCGCCAGGGCCGTGATCGCGGCTGATCCGGCCGGCGCCGCCGAACGCCACGAGGTGGCCCGCGGAGAGCGACGCGTCGTGCTCAACGCGGAGTCCGACGGCATGGCCAGCCTGTGGGCGCTCCTTCCGGCCGATGCTGCCGTCGCCGGTTACCAGCACCTGTCGCGGTTGGCCCGCAACCTGCCGGCCGACGATCCGCGAGGAATGGATGCCCGGCGGGCGGACCTCCTCGTCGAGAGCTTGACTGGTCAGCTCGCCGCCACCAGCGCATGGCCCAGCAAGCCGTTGGTGCAGGTCACGGTGCCGCTGACGACGATCCTCGGCGCCGACGACCAACCCGGCGAGCTGGCGGGATACGGCCCGATCCCGGCGACGCTCGCCCGCGAGGTCGCCGCCGACGGCGTGTGGCGGCGGTTAATCACCGAGCCGATGTCGGGCACCGTGCTCGACCACGGCCGTACCACCTACCACCCGCCGGCCGGCCTGGCCGACTTCGTGCGAGCTCGCGATCGCCACTGCCGGTTCCCGACCTGCCGGCAGCCGGCTGCCATCGCTGACCTGGATCACATCGTTCCCTTTGACGACGGTGGAACGACGAGCGCCGACAACCTGCACGCCGTGTGCCGTCACCACCACCGGCTCAAGCAGGCACTTAGTTGGGCCGTCAGATCCGGCGGAAACGGCAGCGAGGTGTGGATCACTCCGACCGGTCGGGCGTACACGAGCCGGCCGCACGACTACGGCGAAGCGGCGGGCGAGGCAGACCCGGACCCACCGTGTTCTAGCAGGTCAGCGGCGCCAGGCGCGTCGGGCGCGCACGGTGTTGCGCACGAGGTAGTAGGCGAGCACCGCGGCGATGCCGATGACCCAGAGGTTCTCGACCCGGCCTTCGTGGGGGCCGATGAGCTGGGTCAGCAGGACGACGACGGTGATCCAACCGGCGATGCGGCCGGCGCGTGGGAAGTCGCCGTGCCACCCCCACTCGGCTGACGGCTCGTCGTGAGGGCCGATGGCGCGCTTCTCGCTACGCTGCGCCACCTTGCGTCCCATTCGTGCCACGCTGTCCTCCTGATGCCCACTGGCTGATGCCCAAAATGGGGCTCGTTCCGCCATCGCGGTCATCCTGACACACCGCCTATTCGGGACAATGACCGTGATGGCTCCACGCGACGTACTCATCCTCGGCTCGACCGGCTCCATCGGCACCCAGGCGCTGGAGGTGATCGGGCGCAATCCCGAGCGCTTCCGGGTCGTCGGGCTCGCCGCCGGCGGCGCCGACCCTGCGCTGCTCGCCGAGCAGGCCAAGCTCACCGGCGCCCGCCGAGTCGCGGTCGCCCGGCCC
>JACDBJ010000376.1 GCA_013695005.1 Pseudonocardiales bacterium | reverse complement strand
CGCCCACCCCGAGGTCGCGGTCGCGCAGGTGCCGGGGGTCGCGGGCGACGTGGCCGACCTGGACGGGCTGCGGGAGATCGGCCGCAGGCTCGGGGAGCAGCGCGCCGTGCCCGAGCCCGTACCCGCCCGCGGCTAGCGAGTCCGCCCGGCCCCGGCCAACTCATGTGGCTCTTCTTGCTCCCAGCGGATGTTGTGCCGCACGAGTGCGGGGCTAGCCGGCTTGGGCGGACTCCGTGTGCGCGTCGCGCGCGGCGCGCAGCAGCTCGGCCCAGTCCTGCACGTCGGGGCGTCGGCGTAGCAGCGCGCGCCGCTCCCGCTCGGTCATCCCACCCCACACGCCGAACTCGATGCGCTGGTCCAGCGCGTGCGCGAGGCACTCGGTGCGCACCGGGCAGGCGCGGCACACGACCCTTGCCTCGCGCTGGCGAGCCCCGGTCACGAACAGCTCGTTCGGATCCCCGCGCCGGCACCGCGCGTCGCGCCGCCAGTTGCCCTGAACCTGCATCGTGACCCCCACGGTCGCCTCTGCCCCTACTGGCTGGTCATAGGTCGCAGACGGAATGTAGGCAGCGCAGGTTCCCTGACGAACCGTGGAAAATTACTCAACTTCGGGCGGTGAGGAGGCAGCGTGCGCGCGCTCCTAACAGGCGCGGCAGCAGCGCCCGCGTAGGCTTGCCATCGTGCGGCTCCCCGGATTTCTGGCCAACCCGGTCGGTCGGCTGCTCGGGCGGCTGGTGGCGCTTGCCGTGGCGGCGGGCGTCGTCCTCGCCGGGATGACGTTCCCGTTCGTCGCCGTCGTCGGCATGGTGTCCAAGGACGCGGGGGACTCGCTGAGCAGCGTGTCCGGCGACCTCATCGAGGGACGCGTCCCGCTGGTCAGCACGGTGACGGACTCCGCGGGGGCGCCGATCGCCTACCTCTACGACCAGTACCGCCAGGCGGTGCCGAGCGAGCTGATCTCGCCGGCGATGAAGGCTGCCATGGTGGCCATCGAGGACCGCCGCTTCTACTCCCACGAGGGCGTGGACTGGCAGGCGACGATGCGCGCGCTGGTGGCCAACTCGGCATCCGGTGACGTCGTGCAAGGCGCGTCGACGCTGACCCAGCAGTACGTAAAGAACTACCTGCTCTACGCGGCCGCGCGCACCGAGACGGAGCGGCTCAAGGCCACCGAGCAGAGCACCGCGCGCAAGCTCAAGGAGGCGCGGGTCGCGCTGCAGCTGGAGCGCACGCTGAGCAAGGACGAGATCCTCACCCGCTACCTCAACGTGGTCTTCTGGGGCAACAACGCGTACGGCGTCACGGCTGCCGCCCGCACCTACTTCGACACCACGGCGGATCGCCTCACCGTTCCGCAGGCCGCGCTGCTGGCGGGCATGGTGCGGAGCACCAGCGCCTTCGACCCGGTGAGCCAGCCGGACGCGGCGGTGGAGCGGCGCAACCTCGTGATCCGCGAGATGGTCGGCCAAGGCATGATCACCCAGCCGCAGGCCGACGAGGCACTGGCCGCGCCGCTGGGCGTGGTCAACCCGCTCAAGACCGCGCCCAACGGCTGCATCGGCGCGGGCGACTCCGGCTTCTTCTGCAAGTACGTCGTCGACTACCTCACCGAGGCGGGTTTCTCCGCCGACCAGATCAACCGCGGTGGCTACACGATCAAGACGACACTGGACGCGAACGCGATGGCGCAGATGAAGAAGGCACTCAACGCCGAGGTGCCGCCCGCCCAGCCGCACGTGGCGAACGTGATGTCGATCGTCGCGCCGGGCCAGGACAAGCACAAGGTGCTCGCGATGGGCTCCAGCCGAACATTCGGGCTGCGCGCGCAGCAGGAGGAGACCAGCTACGGGCTGCCGTACGAACCGGTGAACCTCGGCGCCGGCTCGATCTACAAGATCTTCACCGCCTCCGTCGCGCTGGAGAAGGGCCTCGGCATCAACAACACGATCACGGTGCCACCCAGCGGCTACCTCTCCCCGATCTACAAGGACGGCAGCGGCAAGCCGATCCCGGTCGACAACGCGGGCAGCTACGGCGACCGGATGACGCTGCAGGACGCGCTGGCGCAGTCGCCCAACACGGCCTTCGTGAAGCTGGAGGAGTTCACCGGCGTGCCCGACGTGGTGGACATGGCGGTGCGACTCGGCTTGCGTTCACTGGCCACCACGCCGTTCATCAACCCGGACACGGGCAAGCGCACCGACAAGTCGATCGCCCAGGTGACCAAGGACCAGAAGCTCGCGTCGTTCACCCTCGGGCCGACGCCGACCAGCGTGCTGGAGCTGGCCAACGTCGGGGCAACCCTCGCGAGCTCGGGCAAGTGGTGCCCGCCGACGCCGATCGAGTCGGTCACCGACCCGTCGGGTCGCACGGTGCCCGTCACCGAGGCGGCGTGCGAGCAGGTGGTGGACGGCGGGCTGGCCAACACGATGCTGACCGGGCTCGGCAAGGACCACACCGGTGGTACTGCGACCGGCGCGGCCGGCACCGTGGGGTGGAAGCGGCCGATGGCCGGCAAGACCGGCACCACCGAGCAGCACAAGTCGGCCGGCTTCATCGGCGTCGTCCCGCAGATGTCCGGCGCCGTCATCACCTTCGACAACTCGCGCTCACCGCTGCCTCTCTGCGACGGCGGTGGGCCGCCGGTCGCCTGCCGCAGCGGGACGATCTTCGGCGGCAAGACGCCGGCCCAGACCTGGTTCCGCACGATGAACGCGGTCCTGGCCGGCCAGCCGGTACTGCCGTTGCCGGCGACGGACCCGCGCTACGTCGAGGGTGGCGCCCAGTCGAGGGTCCCCGACGTGACCGGCCGGTCGCAGAGCGATGCGCGGGCGATCCTGCAGCGGGCCGGCTGGCAGGTGACGGTCCGGACCGTGGACAGCGACGCCCCGAAGGGCACCGTGGTCGGCCAGAACCCGCGCGGCTCGGTGCTACCGGGAGAAGTCATCCTGCTGCAGGTCAGCAGCGGTGCCGCGCCCTCCGCGCCGCCGGCCAATCCCGGCCAGCCACCCCCTGGTCCCGGCCCCGGCGGGTAACCCCCCGCGAGTTGCGCGCTTGGCCTGGCGAGTTGCGCGCTGTGCGCTGGCGAGTTGCGCGCTGCGGCCTGGCGAGTTGCGCACTGTGGCCTGGCGAGTTGCGCACTGTGCGCTGCTATTGCAACGAGGGTTCAGCCGTGTCTGCGGCGGAGTTCCCGCTGCTCAGGCGCTCGGCGCGCTACCGTCCGGCGGTATGAGCAGCGACGCCTTGTCGGCGTCGGACGGAACGCAGCCGCCCGACGCGAGCGTCGACTCGTTCGACGCCGGGCCACCACCGGAGCCACCGCTACCGGGGCTCGACCTGCCGCGGCTGCCTGACCTGCCGCCGCTGCCCGAGCTGTCCTCCCTCACCGATGCCAGCTACGAGCCGGCGGACGACGAGGTTCCCACGCCGCCGCAGTGGCCAGCGGTCTCCGCTGCCGACGTCCCGCCGTCCTACTCCGCACCCGCAGCCGCAACGCCCGCAGCGGCGATGCCGGAACCAGCACCGGCCCGGCCGGCCCGGTACCCGATGCCCGCGCAGCCAC
>JACDBJ010000372.1 GCA_013695005.1 Pseudonocardiales bacterium | reverse complement strand
CTGGACGTGGGCAGGGCGATGCGGACCGTGCCGGCGCACCTGCGTCGGGCGGTCGTGGTCCGCGACGGTGGCTGTGCGTTCCCCGGCTGCGGACGCGAACCAGGCTGGTGCGAAGTGCACCATATTCCCACCATATTCTGGAATGGGAACACGGCGGTCGAACCGATATCGACAACGTGGTTATGTTGTGTCGATTCCACCACCGACTCCTTCACCACCCCGGCTGGATTGTCCGAATACACCACGACCAACCCGAATTCATCCCACCCAAATGGATAGACACCCAACAAATCCCACGCCGCCGACCACCACGCAGCCAATTCCGCGAGATTTCGTCACGACGCCAACAGTTGGCGACCGTCGGCCGGACTAGTTGATGACTTCCTCTGCGGCTGTACACGGGCGGCAGACCTGGTGCTCACCGTCGTAGACGTAGCAGTACTCGGGGCCGTGCACTACGAGCGTGCCGGCGGCGGCTACGTAGGTGTATTTCGCGGCGTCGAGGTCCACGGCCTTGTCGGAAGAACCTTCCACCGCATGGACGACCAAGCCAGCCATCGTGTTGAGAGCCGACACGACATCGTTCTCCGCGCCGCGGGCTTGTTCCAGCTCATCGCCCTCGAGTCGAACCTCGCGATCGTAGTTTGCAGCCATGGCACTGTTCCTCCTTCGGTAGTTGCCGTACACGAAGCAGAGTGGAGTACGCCGAATCTGATACATGAGTGCGCCTGCGACGCGATCGAGCCCGGAGCCGGCGCGCCCGCGGCAGCGCTGAGAGGTGCTAGCTGTCGCCGTAGACGGGGATGCTCGCGCCGCTGATCGGCCAGGCGTCGTCGCTGCAGAGGAAGGCGATCACCTTCGCGATGGCGGACGGCGGCACGGCGCGGGCGACCACCGACTCGGACATCCAGGTGCGGTTGGCGGCGGTGTCGATCACCGAGGGCAGCACGGCGTTGACCCGGATCTTCTGCGGCCGCAGCTCCAGGGCGAGGATCTCCGTCAGCCGCAGCACAGCCGCCTTGGCGGTGCCATGCGCGACCGGCGCCTTGCCCTCCCGCGCCGTGCGGGAGCCGACGTTGACGATGGCACCGCCGCCGGCGGCGGCCAGCCGAGGTCCGGCGGCTTGAGCGCACCACAGCGCGCTGCCGAAGTTGGTGTCCCACAGGCTCCGCACCGTCGCCTCGTCCACCTCGGCGAGCGAGCCGGGCTTGAAGCCGCCGGCCAAGGACACCAGCGCAGCCGGCGCCGCGACGGCGTCGACCTGCTCGAACGCGACGGCGACCGTGTCTTGGTGCGCCAGGTCCGCGGCGATCGGGTGCACCGCCGGATCGGCACCCAGCGCGTCCAGCCGCTCACCCGGCCGGTCCAGCGCGACGACCTCCCAGCCGGACGAGACAAACTCCGCCACCACGACCTGGCCCAGCGCGCCGGCCGCTCCGGTGATCACGACTGCCCGACTCATCCGGGCAGCCTGCCACGGAACTCGGCGAGCACTCCGTCCGACCACGCCGGCCAGACCTGCTTGGCCCACGGGCCGAAGTCGCGGTCGGTCAGCGCCACACACGCAACTCCGGCCTCCGGATCCACCCACAAAAACGTCCCGGACTGCCCGAAGTGGCCGAACGTCGCAGCCGAGTTGAACCGGCCCGTCCAGTGTGGGCTCTTCTCGTCCCGCAGCTCGAAGCCGAGACCCCAGTCGTTCGGCTTCTGGCCGCCGAAGCCAGGCAGCAGCCCGTCCAAACCGGGGAAGGCGACCGTCGTGGCCGCAGCAAGGCCGCTCGGCGAGAGCAACCGCGGCGCCTGCAGCTCGGCGGCGAAGCGAGCCAGGTCCGCGCAGCTCGCGGTCGCCCCGGCAGCCGGCGAGCCGTCCAACGAGGTCTCCGACATGCCCAGCGGCTGGAGCACCGCCTCGGTCAGGTAGTCCACAAACGGAATGTCGGTGGCGGCGGCGACGGCGTCGGCGAGCACCTCGAACCCGGCGTTGGAGTAGATCCGCCGGGCGCCCGGTTCCGCGATCGTCTCCGGCGAGTCGAAGTCCAGGCCGGATGCGTGGGCGACGAGGTGCCGGACCGTGGAGCCGGGCGGCCCCGCCGGCTCGTCCCACTCCAGCGCGCCCTCCTCGACGGCGATGTGCACGGCGTACGCGGTGAGCAGCTTGGTAACCGAGGCGAGCCGGAAGCGCCGGTCCTGATCGCCCACCGCACCGAGCGTGTCCCCGGCCGCGCCGACCACGGCGGCTGCCACATGGTCGGCGGGCCAGGACAGGGCGACCCGCACGTTGTGCACGCCCAGACCGTACGAGCCGTGCCCATCTAGTCGAGCCGGGCCTGTGCGTAGACCGCCATCGCGTCTCGCAGGTAGGCCGCGAGCCCCGGCTGTGTCTTGTCGATGTTCTCGGTGAACCGAGTGTCGTCGACGTAGAGGTTGCCCAGTCCGATGTAGGCCTCCCGGTTCGGGGTCCAGAAGTTGCTGACCCATCGGTAGTGGCCGTCGATGGCGTCCTGAACGCGCTGGTCCTCGACCGGCGTACCGGCGCGCAGCAGCTCAGCGAGGCTCTCCAGCGCCGTCGAGTAGTCCTGCTGGATCTGCTGGACGCGCTCGCGGCTGAGCCCCTTCATGCGCCGCGAGGACTCCTCGACCACCTCGGCGCCGTAGCGCTGCTTGGCCTCCTCCTCGTACGGGTTGTGCTCGAAACCGTCGAACATCTCTTCCGCTGGCATGTCTTCACCTCCTTCCAAGTGTCGAATCGTGCGGGAGACGGTGTCGGCGAGCCGGCCGAGCCGCTCGGCCTCGGCCATCAGCTGCCCGTGGTGCTGGCGCAGTGCAGCCAGCTCGTCGGTCTGGCCGTCCAGCACGCGGGCGATCGTGTCCAGGCTCAGGCCGAGCTCCCGCAGCACCAGGATCTGCTGCAGGCGCCGCAGCTGCTCTGACTCGTAGTACCGGTAGCCGTTGCCGCCGACCCATGCCGGGACGAGCAGCCCGATCTCGTCGTAGTGCCGCAGCGTCCGCGACGTCACCGTCGACATCTGCGCGACCTGCGCCGTCGACCAGGCCACCGTGACCCACCTCCGTGTCTCCGGGATCCACGCTAGAGGTTGACGTGGCGTCAACGTCAACCTCAGCGACGGATACATCTCGGTTGGGTAACGGCTGGGTCGCGGCCGCGACACGGTGGCCGGGCCAGTGATCGGTAGGGAGCGGAGAGCTGCCACACTGCCGCCACGCCGCCCGGCGGTATCACGGCATTCGAAGGTGAGAACGGTGGTGGGACACCGGCCGGGTCGCCGCCGGCGGCGGATCTTCTTCCTGGCAGTGGTCGCGTGTTGAGCGCCGCGGTGATCGCGTCGTGCGCAGGTTCCGCACAGCCTCCCGCGCCTGGCGAGCAGGTGGCCGGCCCAAAGGTGCCGGCGCCACCAGCAGACAGCGCGCAACTGATCCTGCACGTCGACGCCGGGATCGTCAGCGCCGGGTGCGTCGTCGTAGGTCGCGAGACCGTGATCGCCCTGCTGCGCCGGCTCGACCCGGCAGCCCGACCGGTGATCCATCAGCGTCCGATGAGTGCTCTCGCGGCCTGATGCTGGCAGCATGGCCCGGTGACCGTGCGGATCGGCTACAAGGCCTCGGCTGAGCAGTTCGGCCCACGCAAGCTCGTAGAGTTCGCAGTGCAGGCCGAACAGCACGGGCTGGACAGCGTGGTGGTCAGCGATCACTTCCAGCCCTGGCGGCACACCGGCGGCCATGCGCCGTTCTCGCTGGCGTGGATGAGCGCAGTCGGCGAACGGACGTCTCGCGTCCTGTTGGGCACGAGCGTGCTCACGCCCACGTTCCGCTACCAGCCGTCGGTCATCGCTCACGCTTTCGCCACCATGGCCTGCCTGTATCCGGACCGCGTCATGCTCGGGGTCGGTACCGGCGAGGCGCTGAACGAGATCCCGGCGACCGGCATCGAATGGCCGGAGTTCAAGGAGCGGTTCGCCCGGCTGCGCGAGGCTGTCGAGCTGATCCGGTCGCTCTGGCGCGAGGAGCGGGTGAGCTTCACCGGCGAGTACAACCGCACGGTGAACGCCACCGTCTACGACCGCCCGCTGCACCCCGTGCCGATCTACGTCGCCGCCGGCGGCCCGGTGGTGGCCAAGTACGCCGGCCGGGCCGGCGACGGCTTCATCTGCACCAGCGGCAAGGGCATGGAGCTCTACGAGTCCAAGCTGATGCCCGCCGTGGACGAGGGGCTCGCCGCGTCCGGCAGGGACCGTTCCGCGATCGACCGCATGATCGAGATCAAGCTGTCCTACGACCCGCACCCGGCCAGGGCGCTGGAGAACACCCGCTTCTGGGCGCCGCTGTCGCTGTCCGCGGGGCAGAAGGCGGGCTTGGAGGATCCGCTGGAGATGGAGCGGGCCGCCGACAAGCTGCCGATCGAGCAGATCGCCAGCCGGTGGATCGTCTCGGCCGACCCCGACGAGGTCGTCGAGCAGGTACGCCCCTACGTCGACGTCGGGTTCACCCACCTGGTGTTCCACGCCCCGGGGCACGACCAGACGCGGTTTCTCACCGCGTTCAGCGACCGGGTGGTCCCCAAGCTCCGCGAGCTGGGCTAGCCGTGAACGGCTTGGCTCATTCGTCCCCCCTGCCTCGGAAGGCGCGAGCGTAGGACCTCGGCGACGTGCCCCGTTCCCGGGTGAAGTGGTGGCGGAGCATGGCGGCGGTGCCGAACCCGCTGTGCTGGGCGACCTCCTCCACGGAGTATCCGTTGGACTCCAGCAGGTGCTGGGCCAGCAGCACCCGCTGGCGCAGCAGCCAGGCGTGCGGCGTGGTGCCCGTGGTGGCCCGGAAGCGGCGGGCGAACGTCCGTGCGGACATGTGGGCGCGTTCGGCGAGCTCCGCGACCGGCAGCGGCTGCTCCAGGTGCGCGGCCATCCACTCCAGGACGTCGGCGAGGTCGTCGCAGGTCGTAGCAGGCATCGGGTTGTCGATGTACTGCGCCTGGCCGCCGTCGCGGTGCGGCGGCACGACCATCCGCCGGGCCACAGCGTTGGCCACGCTCGCGCCATGCTCCTTGCGGACGATGTGCAGGCACAGGTCGATGCCTGCCGCGCTGCCGGCGCTGGTCAGGATCGGGTCGTCGTCGACGTAGAGCACGTTGGCGTCCACCTCGACAAGCGGGTAGCGCTCGGCGAGGGCGGCCGCGTCGCGCCAGTGGGTCGCCGCCCGCCGCCCGTCCAGCAGGCCCGCGGCCGCCAACACGAATGCGCCGCTGCATACGCTCATCACCCGTGCGCCGCGCGCGTATGCGGCCCGGACCGTGTCGAGCAGCTCCGGCGGCGGCGCCTCGTCCGGGTCGCGCCAGGCCGGAATCACGACGAGGTCCGCGGTGGCGGCCCGGTCCAACCCGTACGGGGTGGCAATGCTGAAACCGGACGGGGTGCGCAGCGGCGCGGGCTCGGCGGCCGCCACCGCGAAGTCGTAGCCGGGCAATCCGCTGTCGGTGCGGTCGATGCCGAAGACCTCGCAGACGACGCCCAGCTCGAACGGTGACACGCCGTGTGCGGCCACGGCAACAACGTCACGAAGCATGCCGACCACCATACGGCAGGATCTCGACGGAAGTCGACCTTTCTGCCACTCGTGCTCGAGGCACGTTGATCGCACCATGGACCCATGACAGTTGAGTGGGTCCTGCTGATAGTGCTGGTGGCGATCGCGTTGCTGGCCCCGAAGTTCGGGGTCGACACCCGCGACAGCGCCGACTGGCAGCGCCGTCCGTGACAGCCGTCCGCGCGGCCAACGCCGAACTTCTCGACTGTCTGGACGTGGCGGCGCTCGACAGGTCCGGGACGCACACCGAAAGCGGGCGCTACAGCGTCCGCGACCGGCTGGAGATCTACATCGCCCACCCGCAGGAGCACGCCGCGCAGATCACCACGGCAGTCGCGGCCTCAGCCGCAGGAGAGCGTCTCGGCTAGCGTGGCGGGTCGGTAGCTGCCACGGAACGGACGCCCCGGATGCCCTTCGCTGACGTCGGACTGGCGCTCGCCTGGGTCATGCTCGCGGGCTGGGTGTTGGCATTGGGGCTGGTCGTCGGCCGCGGCGCGGCGGTTGGCCCGGACTCGGCATTGGGCCGCTTCCCCGCCGCTGCCCGTCGCCATCCGTGGATCGGTACCGGAATCGCAACAGGCCTGTTCGTCGCGCAGGCCGCAGTGGTGGACAGCGTGGAGGACGGCGGCGAACTGGCCGCAGCGGACCTACCCAGCCACGACTGGTTGGTCGAGCATCGGACGCCGGCGCTGACCACGTTGGCGCGCGTGCTCAGCGCAATCGGGGGGGCGGCCGGCATGGCGGTGCTCACGGTAGTGGCGGTCGCGCTGCTGGCCAGGCGACGCCGCTGGCCGGACGCGGTGCTCGTGGCGGTCGTCGCCGTCGGGGCGTGGCTGATGGTGATACTGACTAAAGGCTTGTACGCGCGGGCCCGCCCGCCCGTCGCGGATCGGCTCGCCGAGCTCGCGACGTACTCGCTGCCGTCGGGTCATGCGTTGGGCTCGATGGCCGTGTTGGGGGTCGTCACCGTCGTGCTGCTGCGCCAGAGGATTCGGCGGTGGTGGGCGATCGTCGTGATCCTCGCGGCCGCGGCGCTCATCGTCGGGATCGGGCTGAGCCGGCTCTACCTCGGCGTGCACTGGACCAGCGACGTGCTCGCCGGCTGGCTGCTCGGCGGCGCATGGGTGGCGTTGTGCGTGACCGGACTGCTGGTGTGGGAGAACCGGTCCAAGCCGGCGGTCACATCATCCGGCGCCGCACGGACTCCGTGATACCGCGACGCTCGATCGCAGCGACGACCAGGACCAGTCCGACCAGGATCACGATCCGCCTGAACCACCGAGACATGGCCACTCCTGTTCACGTCGACCGGCGAGCCGATCGGCACGCCGTCAGCGCAGGTTAGCCTCCGTGATCACCCGTGACGTGCCCCGCTCAGGTGAACCTGATCTCCAGAGCGACGTCGCGCCCGCTCACGCTGACCACCCGAACGATCATCCCGTTGACGGTGCCGGTCTGCCCGACCGTGATCTTGGCCTGCTCACCGGCGGAGGCGACCATCACCGCGTCGGCCTCGATCGGCCCGACCTTCAGCGGCCGCTCCTCGGCAGCGCCGACGTCCAGGGTCTGCTCGCCGGTGAGCTTGACGACGCAGGTGCCGCCGCTGCAGCTGGTGCTGTGGCTGGTTGTCGTGCAGGCGAGGAGCATCAGCAGGGCGGCGACGACTGCCAGCGCGGCGGCACTTGCGGCACGGATACGCATTGTCGACTCCCGGCTATCGGTCGAGCCGCAGTGCGGCGCAGCCCGCCTACGTCTTCAGCGCGTCGACGATGTCGGTGTGGCCGAAGTCGGCCCCCTTGAACAGCAGCGGCTCGTCCGTGCTCTTGGCCAGCGCGTATGCGAAGCAGTCACCGAAGTTGAGCCGCGCTGGATGCCCGCTGCCCTTGCCGAAGTCGCGGTAGGCGGCCCGCGCGATCATGGCATGGTCGGCGGTGACGGAGGCGATCTCCAGTCCGGCCTTGGCGACGAGGTCGTCCACATGCCGGCTCGCTACTGGGTCGCCGCTCATGTCGATCACGATCTCCGTCTCGAGGTAGTTCGCGGCCGAGATGCGGGGTGCCGATGCCGCCGCAAGCGCGACCGCGTATGCCTCTGCGTCTGGTTCGTCACGCAGGATCGCGATCAGCGCAGAGGTGTCGACGATCAACGGGGCAACCCGTGCTCGTCGTAGAGCAGCTCGCCGTGCTCCGCTGTTCGCGTCGCCTCCGTGAGGCGTCCGGCGGTGTCGCGTCCGATGCCCAGGAGCACCTGTGCGCGAACCTGGACCTGTTCAGCCGTGCCGCGCATACGCTCCAGCCGCTCACGCACCGCGGTCGTAACGGCCTCGGTCAGACTCTCGCCGGTGAGCTTCGCGAGCTCGCGCGTGAGCTCGTGCGCCTCCGCGCTCTTGATGTTGAGTGTCATCGGCCGCGTCCTCCACGGTAGACGGTAGATTCTACCATGGTAGACCGGACTACTTGGCCAGCAGTGTGCGAACGCTTCCGCCGGAGTCCGAGAGCTTCTCGCCAAGCCCGACAGCGCCTCGCCGACCGAGCCGAGGATGTCGGACAGCTCGCGCATCGAGCCCGTCAGCAGGCCGAGGTTGCCCGCGACCCCGTTCACCGTCTCGGCGCCCTCGGTCAACGTCTTGGCCGGCCTTCCAGCAGCTTATGGCTGCCGATGTCGACGCCGGAGATGACGTTGATGCCGGCCACCTTGGTGTACTTCGGCTCGATCGACGGGACGCCGATGTCGTTGAGCTCGACGGCGAGCCCGGACAGCAGGCCGGCGGCCTTGGCGAGCTGGTCCTTCGCCGCGCCCATCACGTCCGCTCCACCGACCAACGCACGCTTCGCGCCACCCTCGCCGTTGTCGCCGACAAGCGCATGCGCGGCGTTCGCGGCCTGCGCGCCCGCCTCTGCGAGGCCGTTGCTCCGAGGTCCACGGCCGGAGCCTAGGGGCTTGCGCGCTTGGTTGGGCAGATGCGCCAACCGATCATTCAACTGAGCCGGCCCTGGCTCACCAGGGCAGCGGGCCGTCCTCGTCGAAGTAGCCGCCGGTCGGTCCGTCAGCGCTGATCGTGGCGAGCCGGACGATCACCTCGGCGCCCTGCTCGACGGTCTTGTGCCCGCGGTGGGCGTTGAGGTCGGTCGCCGTGTACCCGGGATCGACAGCGTTGATCTTGATGTCCGGCAGGGCCTTCGCGTACTGCGAAGTGATCATGTTGAGGGCTGCCTTGGAGGACGGGTAGACGAGGCTGACGATGCCCGACTCGAGTCGCTTCGGGTCGGTCGTGACGGCTAGCGACCCCATACCGCTGGAGACCATCACCACCCGCGGCCGGGTCGAGCGGTGCAGCAACGGCAGGAACGCCCTGGTCACCCGGACCGGACCGAACACGTTGGTCTCGTAGCACGCGCGGAAGTCGTCCGGCCCGGTCTCTGCGGGAGCGACCCTTCCGCCGGTGATGCCGGCGTTGTTGACCAACGCATCCAACCGGCCGTGCTCGGCGTCGAGCACTTTCACCGCGGCCTGCACCGACTCGTCGGAGGTGACATCCAGCGCGACGTACCGGACATCGGCTCCACCGGCCGCCAGCTCGCGGGCGGTCGCCGCGCCCCGCTCGGGGTCGCGTGCACCCAGCCAGACCGTCCAGCCCTGCGCGGCGAGCCGGCGGACTGTCTGCTTGCCGAGGCCCTTGTTGGCCCCGGTCACCAATGCGATCGTCTTCATGCCCCGAGGGTGCGCCGAGTGCGCCGAGGCAACCAGGACCGGCGCAGCCTGGGACCACCGGTACCACGCTGAACGCAGCGGCGAGGGGGATGCTGGGGGCATGGACCGCCGCGAGCTAGGGCTGACGCTGCGAACATGGCGTGCCCGCCTGAAGCCGCCGGAGGTGGGCCTACCGGCCGGGACGCGGCGGCGCACACCGGGGCTGCGACGCGAAGAGGTTGCGCAGCTGGCGGGGATCTCGGTGGACTACCTCGTCCGGCTAGAGCAGGGGCGCGGCCCGCGTCCCTCGCAGAGCGTGCTCGACGCGCTGGGCCGGGCGCTGCGGCTCACCGAACACGAACGCGAACAGATGTTCCACCTCTCCGGCGCCTCGTTGCCGGCCGCCGGCCGGCTGGCCGGCAGCGTCAAGCCGAGCGTGCTGCGGCTGCTGGACCGCTTCGGTGACCTCCCGGCCGTGCTGATGGACGCCAAGGCAGACGTGCTGGCCTGGAACCCGCTGGCAGCCGCCCTGCTCGGCGACTACTCGGCATGGCCGCCCGGCCAGCGGAACATGATCTGGCAATGCTTCCTCGGCGACGCTCCGAGGCGCGTGGTGATGACACCGCAGGAGCGCGGGCAGGCCGAGGCGCACATGGTCGCGGACCTGCGGGCGGCGGCGGCGCGTTATCCCGACGACCCCGGGGTGCGCCGGCTGGTGGCCGATCTTCGCGCCGGCAGCTCGCGCTTCGAGCGGCTCTGGCAGCAGCGCGGAGCCGCGATGCGCCGGAGCTCTCGCAAGCGCATCGAGCATCCAGAGCTCGGGATCGTCGAGCTGGACTGCGATGTCCTCGAGGTGCCGGACGCCGACCAGCGGCTGATCGTCTACTCCGCGGCGCCGGGCACCCCGGAGGCGCAGGCGCTGGCCCTGCTGCGCGTGGTCGGCACGCAGGACCTCAGCCTTCAGCCGCGCTGAGTCGCGGCGTGGGGGACGCTCAGCCCGGCGACGAGCAACCCGATGCCCTGGCGTAGCCGCCGGCGTAGCAGATCCGGGTTGGTGAGGTCGGCCTCCAGGCCGATGGTGAGCGCGATCCCGATGTCGGCGATGTCGGCCGGCCCGGCGTCGACCAGCGTGATCTCGCCGCGGTCGTGCGCGTCGGCCACAGTAGCGGTGGCCAGCTCGCGGATCGAGCGGACATAGGCGTCGACGAGGTCACCGTGCAGGCGGGCGCCGGCGCTGAGCAGCTCCTCGGCGTGCGGGCTCTCGCCGGTGAGCCGCAGCGCCAGCTCCAGCTTTACCGCCAGGATGCCGTGCAGCCGCTCGGCGAGGGGACCGGCCTCCGCGGCTGCGCGGGCCTTCGCGAGGGCGCCGTCGAACAGCCGGGTGGACAGCCGGCGGAAGGCGTCGTCCTTGTTCTGCACGTACTGGTAGACCGCCGGCCGCGACATCTCCGCGGCGGCGGCGATGTCGTCCATCGTGGTGCGGCGGGCGCCGTGCCTGACGAAGCACGCGTACGCCGCGTCCAGGATCCGCTCAAGCCGGTCGTCGGGCATGCGGACAATATGGCATGCCGGCGCGGTGTGGGCCGGTGCTCGACTCGTGGCGGGACTCGTGGCGGGACTCATGGCGGGGGAGCGGCCGCGCGCTCCACCACCTCCAGCACGGTGTCGCGCAGCAGGTCGACCTTGTACCCGGTCTGGGCGAGCGGTTCGCAGCGTTGCGTGGCGGTCTGGGCCGCGGCAAGTAGCTGCGCGGGCAGCTGCCCGGGCGCAGTCGGCTGGCCGACCAGCGCGGCCTCCACTTCCGGTAGCCGCAGCGGGGTGTGGGCGACACCGCCGACGGCGACGGCCGCCAACGTGATCGTGGAGCCGTCCACCACCAGGCGCGCGACGGCCTCGACCAGCGGCCACTCGGCCTCGGCCCGGCTGATCGCCCGGTGGTAGGCGGCCCGCTCGCCGGGCACCGGCGCCGGCAGCTCGACGGCCAGCAGCACCTCCCCCGCGTCGAGCAGGTGGTCACGGGTGGGGTCGGAGCCGTCGCCGTACAGCTCATGCACCGCCACCGTGCCGCGGCCGTGGACCTCGACGCGAGCGTCGTAGGCGAGCAGCGCCATCGCGAGGGAGGAAGCGTGCGGCGCGACGCACGGACCCTGGTCGATGACAGCGGAGTAGAGGTTCAGCCCGTCCCTGGCCGGGCAGCCGTCACCGCCGGTCTGGAAGCAGGAGAAGTGCGGGTTGCGGTAGTACCAGCAGCGGTTGCGCTGCAGCAGGTTGCCGCCCAGCGTGCCGGCGGCGCGGATCTGTGGGGTGGCGAGCGCGCCGGCGGTCGCCGTCAGCGCCGGGTAGCTCGCTGCCAGCATCGGGTCGGCGGCGATCGCGGCGACCGTGGCGAGGGCGCCGATCCTGGC
>JACDBJ010000329.1 GCA_013695005.1 Pseudonocardiales bacterium | reverse complement strand
ACCGGCAGGATGCGCGACGCAGTCACGTCCTGCACCCCACCGTGCTGGATTCCGGCTCGATCCAGGTGGCCGGCTAGTTCGTCGAGATCGGAGTGATCGACGATCATGGCTGAGCGTCCGGCTCGGTCGGCCTCGGACCACACCTGGAGACCGAAGGTCGGAGCGAGATGCCATTCGACCAGTCCGTCCATCGGCCGCGCGTCCGGCTCTGCGGCGAGAAGCTTCGTGTACCACGCGACCGCCGGGTCAAGATCAGTGACAGTCATCTGAGCGAGTAACCGAGTGATAGCCATTCGCGTCGTGTACCCGCCCTGCGCCGTAGTACCCACCACGGCCGCCGGCTGGTGGTGATTACGGCTTGCGTCGGCGGGTGTCGGCCGGGCATGTCGCGCATGATCCGCTGGCTCGCGGCATCCATCCGAGGGGTTGGGCCGGCCTACTCGGCCGTCGCTTCGGATCCGTTGATATCGGCGACGAGTCCGAGTTCGGACGCGATCGAAGGGGGCCGCATGACCACCGCGCACTCATCAGCCCAGCGAACGACACTGATCGAGGAGAACTCCTCACGACAGCAGGTCTCCGCGTCCTATAGTCATCGTCCACCGGGTCATCAACCAAGCCCGGTGCGGACGTAGCGGAGGCAGATCGTGAGCACCAAGGCAGTCATCAACCTGACGACCGGACTCGAGGACCCCGAGCGGGTCACCATCGCGTTCCTCACCGCCGTCGCCGCAGCTGAGCAGGGCCGGCCGACGATGATGTTCCTGACCAAAGAGGCGGTGCGGTTGGCGGTGCCCGGCGTCGCGGTGGCCACCGCCTGCGAGGGCTGCCCGCCGCTGACCGAGCTGCTGGACCGCTACGAGAGCGCCGGCGGTCACTACCTCGCGTGCCCGATCTGCGTCAACGCCAAGCAGCTGGACGGCGGAGCGCTGATCGCGGGCGCCGAGGTCGGTGGCACGGTGCCGCTGTGGCAGTGGATCGGCGACGAGGCCGCGACGACGTTCAGCTTCTGAGCATCCCGCTCAGCGGTCCCAGAACAGGGCGAGGGCGATGCCGTCGGGGTCCTTGAAGTTCAAGATCGCGCCGGGCGGGATCTCGATGACACCTGAGTGCGTAACGCCGATCTCGTCGAGGTGGCTCGCCCACCCATCCAGCTCGGCGCGATCGTCGACCGTGAAAGCGACATGGTCGAGGCCGATCGCCGTCGGGTCGAAGAACGCGCCCTTCGCGCCGTCGTGCTGTACCAGTCCCAGGACGGCTGACCCGTCGGCGAGCGAAGGACCGACGATGACCGACCTGCGCGAGGCGACGCGGCACACAGTCAACCTGGCGATCCTGGACGGCAACGAGGTCGTCTACCTCGAGATCGTGCACGGACCCGACCGCCGGTGGTCCCGACCCGGGTCGGCGGCCGCTGGCCGGTGCACGCCACCCGGTGCTCTGGCCGGACGGCAGCGTCGCCGGCGCGCTGTCGGTGTCGGGTTGGAGCAGCCGGATGAACGTCGACCGGGTCGTGCCGGCGGTCCGCACGGCGGCTCTGACCGTCTCGCGGGCGCTCGCGGCGCGGGTCGGCTGAGCGGAGCCGACGGCGCGCCGGGGGTGCCTCAGTCGAGCTGCGCGACCAGCCGCTTCGGTGCGATCTCGCGGTACGCGTCGGTGACGATCTCGGCGATCTCGTCCCAGTCCGTGGGGACGTCCAGCCGCACGCCGAGCCAGCCCCGTCCACCGACGTAGGGCGGCACGTAGAACCGCGTCGGGTTGGCGGCGACCAGCGCCTCCTGCGCCCCGGCCGGCGCGGCGCACCAGAACCCCAGCAGGTCGTCGTGGTGGTGGTTGGCGTAGGTCACGAACACCTTGCGGTCGCGCACGAACCACGTCGGCTCGCCGTGGCTGAGCCGCTCGGTGGTCTCCGGCAGCGCGAGGCAGAGCTTGCGCAGCTCGGGCAGCGGGTCCGCGTTCATGGGGACACCGTACGGCGCAGCGCTGCCAGCGCCTTGGACGTTTGCGACCTCGCTACTCCAGTGGGGGTGGTCGGGTGGTGTACCTGTGTCCGGACGGGGTGCGCCAGGTCAAGGTTCCGTCGGTGGTTTGGGTCAGTGCCCAGCCGGGGCGTTGTTTGAGTTGGTGGTGGGCCCGGCATTTGACCGAGAGGTTGCCTGCGCTGGTGGGTCCGGTGTCGGCGTCGGGGTTGAACGGTTCGGTGTGGTCGGTGTCGCAGCGGTGCGCGGGCATCCGGCAGCCTGGGAAGCGGCAGGTCCGGTCGCGGGTGATCACGTGCTCGGCCAAGCTCGGCGGTGGTTTGTAGCGGGTGGTGCCGACGTCGAGCGGCCCGCCGGTGGCGGGGTCGGTGAGGATCCGCCGCCAGGTCGCGTAGGCGGCGATATCCCGGGCCTGCTCGGCGGGGATGGGTCCGTACCCGGCCAGCTCACCGGGCTCGTCTTGCACCCCGAGCAACGTGCCGACTGGCACGGTGACTCGGACCTGCACGTTGACCCGGCTGGGTTCGGCGCCGCAGAGCAGATCCACCAGCGCATCGGCGCGGCGGGCGTCCATCGGCTGCCCGCTGCTGCACTGACGGGCGTACTGGTCCAGCACGGCGTAGCAGGCGACCGCGTCCGGCGCGGGAAACCGCGCCCACAGGCTGGCCATCCCATCGGGCTCGTCCTGCAGCCATACCCCGCGCTCGCGGGTGGCCTGCTCGCAGCGCTTGGCCACCGCGTCCGGGTCGGCGCGCAGCACCACCCGGCGCACCGCCGCGCGTAGCTGCCCCGGCGTCTGCTCAGCGGCTCGTTGCACAACCGCACCGGCCACGGCACGAGCCTCAGCCGCCGGCAGGTTCGCCGTCTCATCGACCAGCACCCGGGCGGCGGACAGGCTGATCTTCCCCTCCGCCAGCGCAGCCCGGACAGCGGGCAGCCGCCGCGCCAGATCTACCGCGGTCTCGACACGAGCCGCTGCGGTACGGGCAGCGACCCGCAGCACCAACCCCACCTCCGCGACCGCCGACTCGGCGTCCTCAGTGGTCGAGCTGACGTAGTCGGCGATCTCGGCAGCTTGGTGGGCCTGCGCCCACGCGGTCAGCCTCTCCCACGCGCCGATGCGTTCCAACCGCTCGAAATCCCCGCCGCCGTCCTGCGCGGCCAGCACCGTGGCCAGCAACCCGTCGGGCGCGCACCGCGACCACTGCATGCCCTCCGTAGCCGCGCCGGGCGCATCCAGAACGTCGCTCTCGAACATGCGTTCGATACTATTGCCACGCACCGACAATCTGGCGAGCCGCAACCGAGCGGAGGCCGGAGCGCCGACACCACTAGCATCGGAAGCTCCGAAATCAATGTCCAAGGAGCCCGTCGTGTCCGGTCCCGCATCGCCGTCCGAGCCCGCCCTCGTCAGGGTGGCGGCGGGGACGACTGCCGGCGCGGCGGTGCGCGAGGCGGGCCTGCCGACCAACGGCGATCATGCCGTCGTCGTCGTGCGCGACACCGACAACAACCTGCGCGACCTGGCCTGGACTCCCGACGCGGACAGCGACGTCCGGCCGGTCGCGGCCGACTCCGACGAGGGCCGCAGCGTCATCCGGCACTCGGCCGCGCACGTGCTCGCCCAGGCCGTCCAGCAGCTCTACCCCGAGGCCAAGCTGGGCATCGGGCCGCCGATCGAGGACGGGTTCTACTACGACTTCGACGTCGAGCGCCCGTTCACCCCGGACGACCTGACCCGGCTCGAGTCGGTCATGCGCAAGATCATCAAGTCGGGCCAGCGGTTCTCCCGGCGGGTGCTGGCAGACGCGGTCGCCGCCAAGACCGAGCTGGCCGACGAGCCGTACAAGCTCGAGCTCGTCGACCTCAAGTCCGATGTGGACACCTCCGAGGTGATGGAGCTCGGCACGGCGGGCGAGCTGACCATGTACGACAACGTGCATGCGCACACCGGCGAGACGCTCTGGAGCGACCTGTGCCGGGGCCCGCACATCCCGACCACGAAGTTCATCCCCGCGTTCAAGCTCACCCGCAGCTCCGCGGCGTACTGGCGCGGCAGCGAGCAGAACCCGCAGCTGCAGCGGATCTACGGCACGGCGTGGGAGAGCCAGGAGGCGCTGGACGAATATCTCCAGCGCCTTGCCGAGGCCGAGCGGCGCGACCACCGCAAGCTCGGCAGCGAGCTGGACCTGTTCAGCTTCCCGGACGAGATCGGCTCGGGGCTCGCCGTGTGGCATCCCAAAGGCGGCATCGTCCGGCGCGCGATGGAGGACTACTCGCGCGCCCGGCACGAGGAGGGTGGTTACGAGTTCGTCTACTCGCCGCACCTGAGCAAGGCGCAGCTGTTCGAGATCTCCGGCCACCTGCAGTGGTACGCCGAGGGCATGTACCCGCCGATGAGCCTGGACGCCGAGGGCGACAAGCCGGGGCAGGAGTACTACCTCAAGCCGATGAACTGCCCGATGCACAACCTGATCTACCGCTCGCGTGGGCGGTCGTACCGGGAGCTGCCGCTTCGGCTGTTCGAGTTCGGCACCGTGTACCGCTACGAGCGCTCCGGCGCCGTGCACGGCCTGACCAGGGCGCGCGGGTTCACCCAGGACGACTCGCACATCTACTGCACCCCTGAGCAGCTGCAGGACGAGCTCGCGGCGCTGCTGCGGTTCGTGATCGACCTGCTCACCGACTACGGCCTGACCGACTTCCGCGCCGACCTGTCCACCCGGCCGGACAAGTTCGTCGGTGACATCAAGGACTGGTACCGCGCCGAGGAGGCCCTGGAGGTGGCGCTGGAGCGCGCCGCCGTGCCGTACACGATCGCCCACGGCGAGGGCGCGTTCTACGCGCCGAAGATCGACGTACACACCACCGACGCGATCGGCCGGTCCTGGCAGCTGTCCACCCTGCAGGTCGACCTGCAGCTCCCCGAGCGGTTCGGGCTGGAGTACACCGCCGCAGACGGGTCCCGGCAGCGGCCGTACATGATCCACCGCGCTCTCTTCGGCTCGATCGAGCGGTTCTTCGGCATCCTGCTCGAGCACTATGCCGGGGCGTTCCCGGCCTGGCTGGCGCCGGTGCAGGTCGTCGGCATCCCGGTGGCCGACGACCACGCCGACCACCTGCACACGCTGGCCGCGGCGCTGGGTGGCAGGGGCATCCGGGTGGAGGTGGACGCCGGCGACGAGCGGATGCAGAAGAAGATCCGCACGCATTCCACGCAGAAGGTGCCGTTCATGGTGCTCGCCGGTGCGCGCGACGTCGAAGCCGACGCCGTCAGCTTCCGCTTCCTGGACGGTACGCAGCTCAACGGCGTGCCGGTGCACGAAGCGGTCGAGGCCATCGTCGACTGGGTGCAGCGCCGGGAGAACAGCTCGCCGACCGCCGAGTCCTTCCGGGTCCCCGCGGCGTGATCTCCGCTGCCGACCCCTCCGACGGCGCGGACGACCTCGTCCCGCAGGACGGGGTCGGGGTGGGCGACGGCTTCCGCCGGTTGTGGACGCCACACCGGCTGGCCTACATCAAGGAGGCCGGCGAGCTCGGCTGCCCGTTCTGCCGTATCCCGACGCTCGACGACGACGACACCCTCGTCGTGGCCCGCGGCTCCGAGGTCTACGCCGTGCTCAACCTGCACCCCTACAACCCCGGCCACCTCATGGTCGTGCCCTACCGGCACGTCGCGGAGCTGGAGGACCTGACGCTCGCGGAGTCGAGTGAGCTGATGGCGTTCACGCAGCGGGCGGTGCGGGCCATGAAGCGGATCTCCACGCCGCACGCGTTCAACGTGGGGCTCAACCTCGGCGCGGTCGCCGGCGGCTCGCTGGCCGAGCACCTGCACCAGCACGTCGTGCCGCGCTGGGGCGGCGACGCCAACTTCCTCGCCGTCATCGGCCAGACCAAGGTGATCCCGCAGCTGCTGTCCGAGACCAAGTCGTTGCTGGCCGCCGCCTGGCCGAGCGCCGACTGAGCGACCGGCCCGATTAGTCTGGCCGCGAAGTCTCCCGGGGTAGGAAAGCCAGGCCCAACCAGCGATGTCGAACAGCAGAGTCCGTGCCGTGGCCGGTCGCGTCGTCGACCCGATTGCGCGCTGGCTGGTTCGCCGCGGCGTCTCGCCGAACACGATCACGGTGATCGGCACGATCGGGTCGGTGGCCGCTCCGCTGTGGTTCATGTCGCGCGACCAGTTGGTTGCCGCCGTACTGGTCACCACGGGTTTCTGCCTGTTCGACCTGCTCGACGGGACAATGGCGCGGATGCGCGGTGGCGGGACCGCGTTCGGCGGCGTGCTCGACTCGACGTGTGACCGGCTGGCCGACGGCGCGGTGTTCGCCGCCGTCATCTGGTGGTGCCTGGTGGTCACCGACCAACCCGCGCTGGCCGCCGGTGCGCTGATCTGCCTGGTGGCCGGGCAGGTCGTGCCCTACGTCAAGGCGCGGGCCGAGGCGGCGGGGCTGTCCGCGGACGGCGGCATCGTCCAGCGACCGAGCCGGCTCATCGTGATCGGCGTCGGAGCCCTGCTCGCGGGCCTCGGAGTGCCGTACGCACTGGCGATCGCGGTGTGGCTGCTCGCGGCCGCGACGGCGGTCACCGTCGGGCAGCGTCTGCTGGCGGCGTATCGCAGCGATGCGGTGAAGGAGCAGCGCCGGTGAGCGCGTTGAGCGAGTGGGCGGTCGACCTCGGTTTCGGAGCGGGCTGGCGGCTGGTGCGCAGGCTGCCCGAACCCGTGGCCAGGGCGGCTTTCCGGGCCGGCGGTGACCTGGCCGGCCGGCGCGACGGCCCGACCAGACAGCTGAGGGCAAACCTGCGCCGGGTCGTGCCCGACGCGTCGCCCGAAGAGTTCGACGCGCTGATCCGCGCCGCGATGCGCTCCTACGCCCGCTACTGGTGTGAGGCATTCCGGCTGCCCACGATGGATCATGTCAAGGTCCACGAGCGGATGCACGCAGACGCAATCGGCTTCGAGCACATGCAGGCGGCGCTGGAGGCCGGGCGGGGAGTGATCGTCGCGCTGCCGCACAGCGGCAACTGGGACGCCACCGCGGTCTGGCTCATCGAGTGGCTGCGGCGTGAGGGCGCGCCGGCCACTGTGGCCACGGTGGCCGAGCGGCTGCGGCCGGAGTCGCTGTATCGGCGATTCGTGGACTACCGGGAGTCCCTCGGGCTCGAGGTGCTGCCGTTGTCCGGCGGCGAGAGCTCCCCGTACCCCACGCTGGCCCGCCGGCTCAACGACAACGGCGTGGTCGCGCTGGTGGCCGACCGCGACCTGTCCGGCCGCGGAGTCGAGGTCAGCTTCTTCGGTGAACCCGCGCGGATGCCGGCCGGTCCGGCACTGCTCGCAGCGCGTACGGGTGCGGCGTTGTTGCCGTTGAGCGGGTGGTTCACCGCCGACGGTTGGGGCATCCGCGTTCAGCAGGCGATCCCGGTACCCACGGTGCGGGCCGGCCGCGGGGCCACCCAGCAGCTCGCGGACGCGCTGGCCACGGAGATCGCCGAGCATCCGGTGGACTGGCACATGATGCAGCGGGTGTGGCTGGCGGACATGCCCGTGACGCAGCTACGGGAAGCGGTGCGGTGAACGCGTCGACAGCCCGCCGCTCGCCCGACCGGTCGGGGACGGGGCGCGGGCCGCTGCGGATCGGCATCGTCTGCCCGTATTCGCTCGAGGTCCCCGGCGGTGTGCAGGTGCACGTTCTCGAGCTGGCCAAGGCGCTGCGGCGGTTGGGCCACTCCGTCGACGTGCTGGCGCCCGCGTCGGACAAGCCCGGCCACGCGGAGCTCCCGGAGTTCGTCACCGCGGCCGGTCGCGGCCACGGCGTGCGCTACAACGGCTCGGTAGCCCGGCTGACCTTCGGCCCGGTGTCCTACAGCAAGGTGCGGCGGTGGCTGGCGGAGCACGACTTTGACGTGCTGCACCTGCACGAGCCGATGGTGCCAAGCGTCTCGCTGCTAGCGCTGGCCGTTGCCGAAGGCCCGATCGTCGTCACGTTCCACACCTCGATGTCCCGATCCCGCGTACTGAGCACGTTCCATCCGATCCTGCGGCCGCTGCTGGAGAAGGTGACGGCACGAATCGCGGTGTCGTCGCTGGCGCGCCGGGTCCAGGTCGAGTATCTCGGCGGCGATGCGATGGAGATCCCCAACGGGGTCGACGTCGCGCTGTTCGCCGACGGGCCCCGGCTGCCCGGATACCCGCGCACGGGCGAGCAGACCCTGGGGTTCCTCGGCCGCTGGGGCGAGCCGCGCAAGGGCATGGCCGTGCTGCTTGACGCGATGCGTGAGCTGGCGCCGACCCGTCCGGGGCTGCGGCTGCTCGTCGCCGGGCGGGGTGAGGTCGACGCGCTGCGCAAACTCGCCGGCCCGGCGTTGGTGGAGCGGATAGATGTGCTCGACGACGTGGACGATGCCGTCAAGGCGGCCGCGATGCGCTCGATGGACGTCTTCTGCGCGCCCAACATCGGCGGCGAGAGCTTCGGCATGGTGCTCACTGAGGCGATGGCTGCCGGCACTCCGGTGCTGGCCAGCGACCTCAACGCGTTCCGTCGGGTGCTCGACGACGGCCGATGCGGGGTGCTGGCGCCCACCGGTGACCCGCACGCCCTCGCGACGGCGCTCGGCGACCTGCTCGACGACCCGGCACGGCGAGCGGCGCTCGCGGCGGCCGGTCGGGACCGGGCCGCTGAGCTGGACTGGTCGGTGGTGGCGGCCTCGGTCCTGCAGGTCTACCAGGCGGCGATCGCCGCCGATCCGCGTCGCCTGGTTGCCGCACGGCCCTCGGGTGGCGTGGAGGTCCGGGGGTGAGCACGCTCGAGCTGCTCGGCGTCATCGCCCTGGTGGTCGTCGTGCTGCTGGTCATCGCGTCGTGCGTGGTCCGGGCGATCCGGCTGGACCGGCTGCACATCCGCACCGACGCTGCCTATGCGGCGCTGCTCGCCGCTCTGGAACGCCGCGCGGTGGTGGCCAGGGCGGTGGCGACCCTCGTCGGCGACGAACGGCTGCGGCGGGCCGCGGCGTCGGCCGAGATGGCCACCACGGCCCACCGCGAGACCGCCGAGAACGAGCTCGGACATCTGATCGGCGAGCTCGACCGCAGCGCGCTGCCGGCAGAGCTGGCGTTGGAGCTGATCGACGCCGAGCAGCGCGTCATGCTCGCGCGCCGGGTGCACAACGACGCCGTCCGCGACACCCTCGGCCTGCGCTCGCGCCGGTTGGTGCGGTGGTTCCGGCTGGCCGGGGTGACGCCGTTGCCGGCTTACTTCGAGATCGCCGACCCGCACGTCGACGGCACGCCCCGAGTGCGCCCGGCCAGCCGCGTCGTGTTGCTCGACCCAGCCGACCGGGTGCTGCTGTTCGAGTGCGCCGAACCGGGTGGCGGGCAGTCGTTCTGGATCACGCCGGGCGGCGGGCGGGCACCGGGGGAGGACGACCGGACCGCCGCCAGCCGCGAGCTGGCCGAGGAGACCGGGTTGCGGCTGACGCCCGACGAGCTGGTCGGGCCCGTGTGGCGGCGTGAGGTCGTGTTCAGCTCGCAGGGCCGCACGCATCTCGCCGACGAGCACTTCTTCCTGGCCAGGACGGACCGCCCCGAGATCGACACTGCCGGGTTCGAGGCCACCGAGCGCGCCTCGGTCCTGCGCTACCGGTGGTGGACGGCCGACGAGCTGTCGCAGACGCCGATCACCGTCTATCCCGCCCAGCTCGCCGAGCTGCTCGGCCGGCTGGACGGCTTCGGATGGGACGGCAGCACGCTGCGCGTGCGGTAATGCGTTGTGCCTGGGCCGTAGAATGCGAAGGTGCCGACCGACGAGATTTCCCCTGGTGCCCAGCTCGGCACCGCCCGCGTGAAGCGCGGCATGGCCGAGATGCTCAAGGGCGGTGTGATCATGGATGTGGTCACGCCCGACCAGGCGAAGATCGCCGAGGACGCCGGCGCGGTAGCCGTGATGGCCCTGGAACGGGTGCCGGCCGACATCCGCGCCGAGGGCGGTGTGGCCAGGATGAGCGACCCCGACATGGTGGCGAGCATCGTGGACGCGGTATCCATCCCGGTGATGGCCAAGGCGCGGATCGGGCACTTCGTCGAGGCCCAGGTACTGCAGTCGATCGGCGTCGACTACGTCGACGAGTCCGAGGTGCTGACACCCGCAGACGAGGCGCACCACATCGACAAGTGGGCGTTCACGGTGCCCTTCGTCTGTGGCGCGACCAACCTCGGTGAGGCGCTGCGGCGAATCTCCGAGGGCGCGGCCATGATCCGCTCCAAGGGGGAGGCCGGCACGGGCAACGTGGTGGAGGCCACCCGGCACATGCGCTCGATCCGCGGCGCGATGCTGCGCCTGACGACATTGGACGACGCCGAGCGCTACGCCGCGGCCAAGGAGCTGCGGGCGCCCGTGGAGCTGGTGTCGGAGGTGGCCAGCACGGGCAAGCTACCGGTGGTGTTGTTCACCGCAGGTGGCATCGCCACCCCGGCGGACGCGGCGATGATGATGCAGCTCGGGGCGGAGGGCGTGTTCGTCGGCTCGGGAATCTTCAAGTCCGGCGACCCGGCGCGGCGCGCGGAGGCCATCGTCAAGGCCACCACGTTCCACGACGACCCGGACGTGATCGCCAAGGTCTCGCGCGGCCTCGGCGAGGCCATGGTCGGCATCAACCTCAGTGAGCTACCGGCGCAGCAGCGCTACGCCGATCGCGGCTGGTAGCGGCCCCGTCTCTCCTATAGCACCTGGTCATCGGGTAGCGCAGCGCCTGATCGGCAATCTCTGCACGGAGTGATGAAAGACGGTGCTCATGGCGTCTTCCCGCCCGTACCCTCCTGTGACGCATATTACTGGCGAGGTGGAGGGGGCGTATGAGACGCCTGACTATCAGTGGTCTGCTTGCAGTGGGGGCATTGCTCATGAGCTCGTTGCCCGCCAGCGCGGCCGAGCCGGAAACCGGTTCGACGTCCGCCGCCGTCGCGGATCCATGCTCCCCATCGGCTGCGCCCCCGGCGCCCCCGGCGCCTGCTTGTTCGGGCAACGGAACGACCGCTGCGGAGACGTTCAAATGGGGCCAGCCCAATCGGGTCGAGGAGTTCGACGGCCCATTGGGGGCGGCCTGGGGCGTTTACGACGGCCCGGGGCACGGAGGGAACGGCACCCGGACACCCAACGCCGTCAGCCTGCGCGACGGGATCATGACCATCACCGGCGACTCGTCCGGAGCCACGGCTGGGATGGCTTGGATCCCGGGGCAGAAATACGGTCGGTGGGAGGCTCGGGTCAGGTCACCGGTCAGCGACCCGTCCTACAACTCCCTGCTGCTGCTCTGGCCGGACGAGGAGAACTGGCCGGTCGGCGGGGAGATCGACTTCATGGAGATCTCCGACCCCGCCCGGCAGCGGGCCGACATCTTCGTGCACTACGGAGCGGATAACTCCCAGACCCAGGGGAAGGTCGATGTCGACGCCACGCAATGGCACAACTGGGCCGTCGAGTGGACGCCTGACCACATCGCGGCGTTCCTCGACGGCAAGCAGTGGTATCGCACGACCGATCCCGTGGTGCAGCCCCCCGGTCCGATGCACCTGTGCATCCAGCTCGACTGGTTCCCAGATGGGGGAACGCCCAAGACGTCGACGATGGAGATCGCCTGGGTCAAGCAGTACCCGGCCGGCGGAGCTGCGTCTGGGGGCTGAGCTGCGGACTCGGATCGGAGCGGGGGTCCCGATATCCGCCGTGGCGGTCGGGCGTAATGTGACCGAGGGGTTTGGCGATGAGTTGATGTATCGCCGACCGGCCGCGGCGGCAAGGAGATGTGGTGCCGATCGTTCCCGATCCACCGGGTGGGGTTTCTACGAAGCCCGGTAGTAGAATGGCGCCGAGCAGTCCGCCAGCGCCCCGAATCGCCGACGGTAAGGAGAGCACGCGTGTCTGATCTCCGAGAACTCCCCAGGCACAGCACCAACCGGCGACGTTCCCCGGCGCTGCTGATCATCGGTATCGCGGTCGTTGTGGTCGTCGCCCTCGTGGCGACGCTGGCCATTGTGCTGACGCGCGGTGACTCGCCGGAGCCAGGTGGGGCAGGCGCGCGGGCTGACGGCTCGACGACTGCGGCCGAGAGGCTCGCGTGGGGTCAGCCGAATCGGGTCGACGAGTTCGACGCTGGCCTCGGACCGGATTGGAACGTCTACGACGGCGTTGGTCACGGCGGGAACGGTCGGCGCTCGCCCGACGCGTTCAGCACCTCCGGCGGCGTGCTGACGGTCACCGGCGACGGCGAAGGCACGACCGGCGGCATGGGGTGGGGCAGCGGGCAGAAGTACGGGCGGTGGGAGGCTCGGGTCAAGGCGCCTGTCGGCGATCCGACCTACAGCGCCCTGGTGCTGCTCTGGCCCGACGCGGAGAACTGGCCGGTGGGCGGCGAGATCGACTTCATGGAGTTGACCGACCCCACCCGGCAGAGCGCCAAGATATTCGTGCACTTCGGAGAGAACGACTTGAAGGTCGAGAGCGCCGTGGCGGTCGACGCGACCCAGTGGCACAACTGGGCGGTGGAGTGGACGCCGGATTACATCGCGGCCTACCTGGACGGCAAGGAGTGGTACCGCGTCACTGACAAGGCGGTCCAACCACCCGGACCCATGCACCTGACGATCCAGCTCGACTGGTTCCCGGAGGGCGACGGCCAGGTCAAGACGTCGAGCATGCAGGTGGACTGGGTCAAGCAGTACCCGCTCTGAGGTCGCGCTAACGTCGGGCTCCTCCGCGGCTCGGCTGCATCGGACCGGGATCGAACCAGTCCGGTACGGGGGCCCTCATACCCGGCTCGATCGCCTCGGCGGAGTTGAAGTGGTCCTTCTTCGCCGTTCCGCGTACCCGCTGCACGGCGCGGTTGGCAAACCAACCGGCGACCGACGTGACGACCCGGGCGATCTCTCGGCGGGGCGGCGAGGCGTACTCCTTGAGCGCGCGGCGGTACCACGCCACCTGCTCGTCCCGCGCATGCTCGAGGCTGTAGTGACGGCGGACCAGGTCCAGCGCGAAGGCGGCGTTGTCCTTGCGCAGTTCGCCGTCGCTGAGCAACCGGCCGAGCAGATCCACCAGGACGTCCTCGCCGGTGCCGCCGCCGCCGATGCCGTAGAAGCCCCGCCACCGGAACTCGCGCGCAGACTGCGCGTCGAGGATCCGGAAGTAACCGTGCTCACCCTGCACGATGCATGGCTTGCCGAAGGCCATCGCCCGCAACAGCGACCCGCCCATGCCCAGGATGACGTCGGCGGATGCGTAGGCCGGGCGCGGATCGAGACGTTCGCCGGTCAGCACCACGACATCGCGGCCGGCGCGCGCGTTGGTCTCATCGGCAAGTGCCCGCAGCTCCGGCATCGCCGGGC
>JACDBJ010000266.1 GCA_013695005.1 Pseudonocardiales bacterium | reverse complement strand
CCGGATGGGCATGGTCAACGAGGTCGTGCCGCACGCCGCCCTGGAGACGGTCGCCTGCGAGTGGGCCGCAGAGATCAACGGCAAGTCGCCGACCGCGCAGCGGATGCTCAAGTACGCGTTCAACCTGCTCGACGACGGCCTGGTCGGCCAGCAGCTCTTCGCCGGTGAGGCGACCCGGCTCGCCTACCAGAGCGACGAGGCGGTCGAGGGCCGTGACGCCTTCCTCGAGAAGCGCCGCCCCGACTGGTCGCCCTACCCCTGGCACTACTAACTGGCATTTTCACGCCGGATCGGTCACCTGCCAAGACGGTTCCCATAGCGGCGTTGACCTGCCCAAACAGACTTCCCGGCGCTTCCTGATAGGTCCCGCCGATGCCCGGCCGAGCCCAGGCGCGACGGCCCAAGGACGGCCCGAGACCGTCCACATCGGACACGTGCCCGCCTGGCCCCGCCTGGCCCGCCGAGCGACTCGACCCCCAAACCCAAGACGCCCCCGGCGCGACGTGTCAACCGCCGGCCGGGGACTTGATCGCCCCATGGAGGCGACCTCTGAATATCCAATCGCAAGACCGCCCGATCTTCCTGTGGGCGGCCATCGGCGGCCCCAGTGTGCCGCCCGACCGCATCGAGGTGGTCATCTGCCCGCGCTGCGGTGCGCTGATCGCGGTCGACTCGGCGACACCGCACGCCGGGTGGCACGCCCGCCGGGAGGACGATCGGCTGGGTGGGCAGCTCAGCTGCGCCGCACGCGGTGCCCTGTATGCGGATGGGGCGCCCCGCTGCCCGCGCTGCCGCGCGATGGCCGAGGACCGGTCATGACCGGGTTGGACGTGGATGACACCGGCCGGCGTCCGCTGGCCGCGTCGTGTGACGCGTGCGGCCAACCGGCCGAGCGTGCGGTACCGCGGACACCGACGTCGGGGTGTTGTGCCTGTCGCTGTGCGGTCGGTGCGCCAGTGCGGGTCGGGTGCCGCGGCTGTCGCTGCCGGCAGCCTTCGGGCGCGTCGGGGCGCACTGCGGCCACCTCGGTGCGACCTCGACGAGATGGCCGCGGCGATAGCCCAGGACCGGACGTGACGCGCCTTAGACCACCCGGGCAGCGGGGGGGAGCCGCTGGCATGCAGGGCTGCTCGGCGCCGGGCTGGCCGTGACCGTGCTCGCCCTGCTCGTGGCCGTAGGCGGCCCTGCGCAGGTGTGCCGACGGTGCAGGTGCCGATCGCCGCAGAAGCCGTCTCAGACGCCGCTGTGACCCAACTGCGCGAGCTCGGCTACGCCGGCAACCCAGGCGACGGAACCGAGCAGCTGCTCGTCACCGTGATCGAACCCGGGTGCGCCGGCGACTGACCAAGCGACAGCAACCGGCCCGGTCACCTACTCGCGGTAGCCGGGCCGAGTGCGAGCTAGCTCCAGGTGCGCCAGTCGTGGAAGCGTTGCCGGCTCTCATCGAGCGTCTCCTTCCAGTCGGCGCGCCGAGGAACCACGTTGAAGTCAGTGATCAAGAGCTCGATGACGGACTCGAGCGAGACTCGGCCGGTTGGCACGTGCGTCCGATGGCTCACAACAGCGCTCCGGGTGAGCTGTGAGGAGCCAAGGTGCAGGTGCGGTCCCCGCTGCGGGCCGGGTGGTACCTCCGGGTGCCAGTGAAACAAGATCACCTCGGTCATGTCGCCCGTGACGACGTGATACATGTACTTCTTCGTGCTGACCTTCCAGGGCCCACGATCAGGATCGTCGGTCGTGACGATCTCGTACTGCAGCGCCGCAGAGAAGTGCAGCCGGTTCTCACCACGGAGCGGCACGAAGCGGCCCGCAGTAGGCGCGATGATCGAACGAATCCCGCCGGGTGTGGCTGAGCCATAGGACCGGACGAACACCGCATCGCTGATGCAGCTGAGGGCCCGCTGGAGCGGCGAGACAAATGCGTCGAACGCCTCGCGCGGCGCCTTACCGGCCAAAGGGAAGTAGAGCGGCAACCTGCTGCACGCGCAGGCTGTCCGGGTCGGTGAAACGGCCCTCGTCCCACGCCTCGATGAAGTCCTCGGCGCTCATGTTGAGGTGTTGGCGGGCCGCGTCATCGAGCATCCGCCGGCCCTCGTCCAGGCTGACTTCCTCGATGTCACAAGCCTGCTCTTCAGTCTTGAGGTCGGTCATTTCTGGCCTCCCTTGTCCCCGATGCCTTCCACTGTCGCACGCTCCAGTGACAGAACCACCCAATGTAACCTTGTTGCGTGTGTTGGTCGGCGGCCAGGTGCGCAGCGTTACTGCAGGTCGGCGCTCTTCGTCAGACACCGGCCGGCCGGCGAGACGTTCGCTAGCGCTCTACCTCTCCCCGGAGGTGGCGTGGTGGCCCTGCCCCATCCGAAACAGGGCCACCACGCTCGTTCGGGCGCAGGTCGGGTGCCAGCGGCCGGCGAGTGGGCC
>JACDBJ010000264.1 GCA_013695005.1 Pseudonocardiales bacterium | reverse complement strand
CTATGGTCCCGTCTACCCAATGGCTGCCGCTGCCGAGGCTGCAATAGGGGTCAACTGGCGCGCGCCGCCACCGGCACCAAACGGGCTGGGTGCCGTGCCACCCGACTGGGAGGGCGCATGTGGTTCTGCGTCCAAGCGCCAAATTGAGGCCGAGCCGCACCCGGTCGAGCGCCCAGAATGCCTCCAGGCCAGAGAATGTGGAGCCGTCAGCTCGGCTCAGTTCCCCAACGTGCGTAAACCGGTATCCGCTGAGGTCTTTCAACTCATGCCAGGCGGCAGTGTCCATCTTGGCGTGCCTGTCGAGAGTGACACGCCCCCCGCAAGCTCCAGCCGGCGTCGGTAGCCTCATCGACCAGCGCCAGCAGGCCCGCCTTGGTGGCCTGGTCCACTCGGGACCCGGCCACTTAGTGTCGCGTGAATGAAATAGCTTTACTTCGCGGTATGGTTGGGGTGTGTCGTTGACTGTTGGTGTGCAGATGCCCGCCGAGGATCGTGCCGAGCTGACTCGGTGGATGCGTACCCGGTCGTTGCGGGCTGGGTTGGTGCAGCGGGCGCGGATTGTGCTGTTGGCCGATGAGGGTGTTGGGACCAACGAGATCGTGTCGCGGGTGGGGGTGTCCAAGCCGACGGTGATCGCGTGGAAGAAGCGGTACGCCGAGGCGGGGATCGCGGGCCTGGATGACCTGCCGAAGCCGGGCCGGCCGGCGCAGATCGACGAGGTCGCGGTGGTGTTGGCGACACTGGAGCCGCCGCCGGACACACTCGGTGTGACGCACTGGTCCTCGCGGCTGCTCGGCGGGCAGCTCGGGATCTCGAATGTGTGGGTCGCCAAGATCTGGCGCAAGTGGGGGCTGCAACCGTGGCGGCGCGAAACGTTCAAGTTCTCCACCGACCCGCAGCTGGAGTGCAAAGTCCGCGACATTGTCGGGCTGTATCTCAATCCGCCGGACAAGGCGATCGTGCTCTCGATCGATGAGAAATCCCAGATCCAGGCACTGGACCGCACGGCGCCGATACTGCCGATGCGCCCCGGGCTGCCGGAGAAGGCAACCCACGACTACGTGCGCCACGGCACCACCACGCTGTTCGCGGCACTGGAGGTCGCGACCGGCAAGGTGACCGACGCCTGCTACCCGCGTCACCGCCACCAAGAGTTCCTACGCTTCCTCAAGCAGGTCGCCAAGGCCTACCCGCGAGTGAAGCTGCACCTGGTCCTCGACAACTACGCGACCCACAACCACCCGGCCGTGCGCGCCTGGCTGGCCCGCAACCCGCGGATCACGATGCACTTCACCCCGACCTGCGGGTCCTGGCTGAACATGGTCGAGATCTTCTTCGGCATCATCACCCGACAAGCCATCCGCCGCGGCACCTTCACCAGCGTCAAGGACCTCATCGCCGCCATCGGAACCTTCATCGACGCCTGGAACCAACGCTGCCAGCCCTTCACCTGGACCAAGACCGCTGACCAGATCCTCACCAAAGCCCGCAGCGGTCAAAGATCATCGTTCACGCGACACTAGGCGCTGATGGCGCCGTTGACATCTGGGTCTCTTGATCGTTAGGAGACCTATGAGTGATCCGCTGCTTGATCGTCACGTCCGGCACCGGCTGGCGGTGCTTCGTCATGCCGAGGAAGTCACCGGCAATGTCGCGCTGACCTGCCGCTACTTCGGGATCAGCCGCCAGCTCAGCCCCAACCTGCTCCGGCGGCGGCTCGGTGATGCTCGCCATCTCTCCAATCGGGCGTCGTTGCGCCCGATTACCACCAGACAGCGCCTAGTTCGGCCCGGTAGCACCCAGCCGCACCGCTGACACCATGTCGGATCGGCAGGCCCGGCCAGGGCTCCTGCGGCGATCTAATGCGACCCCTTGTCCGGAACTGCGCGACCCCTTGTCTAGTGTCCTGAGTCGGAAATCCCACAACTAATGGCTGTTGAGGTCCAGACTCCTTCCGTCGGTGACGATGGGAGGCGTGATGGCGGTGCGAGGTCGACCCGTGGTGGCGGTGGTGCTGGATGGGGAGTCGCGGCAGGTGCTGGAGCGGTGGGCGCGACGGCCGAGTTCGGCGCAGGCCCTGGCG
>JACDBJ010000263.1 GCA_013695005.1 Pseudonocardiales bacterium | reverse complement strand
GACTCAGCGCTCACCCACGTCTTCGCCGTCGGCCGCGACCGGGGCCTGGAGGGCGTACGCCGCTCGCCGGCCGCCCTCGTCAACGCACTGCGCACCGCCGCGGGTCTGGGCGTGCTCGGCAGGCCGCCCAAGCTCCCCACCAGCCAGGCCCGGGTCAAGGGTCGACTGCACAGCGCGATCCGGGACCGACGCGCCATCAGCCACCACTACGACCTGAGCAACGAGTTCTACGCCGCGATCCTGGACCCCGCAATGGCCTACAGCTGCGGCTACCATGAGAGCGCCGACACCTCGCTCGAGGCAGCGCAGCGCGCCAAGCTCGATCTCGTGTGCCGCAAGCTCGGCCTCGAGCCGGGGATGCGGATGCTCGACGTCGGTTGCGGCTGGGGCTCGCTGTCGTTGCACGCCGCCGAGCACTTCGGCGCCCAGGTCACCGGCGTCACGATCGCGGGAGAGCAGAAGAAGTTCATCGACGCACGCATCGCCGAGCGCGGCCTGGGCGACCGGGTCGAGATCCGTCTCCAGGACTACCGCGAGGTCCCGGAGCGCGCGCACTTCGACGCTGTCGGGTCTCTCGAGATGGGCGAGCACGTCGGCGAGGCCAACTACCCGGCCTATGTCGAGGTGCTGCGCAACGCCGTGGTCCCCGGCGGCCGCGTCCTGGTCCAGCAGATGTCCCGCAGCGGTCGGCACCCCGGCGGCGGCCCCTTCATCGAGTCCTTCATCGCCCCCGACATGCACATGCGCCCGGTCGGGGAGACGGTCGGGTTCCTCGAGCGCGGAGGACTCGAGGTGCGCGACGTGCATGCGCTCCGCGAGCACTACGTGCTCACTACTGCAGGGTGGCTGATGCGTTTCGAGGCCAACCTGCCGCGGCTCATCGAGCTCGTCGGCGAGGAGGTCGTCCGCGTCTGGCGGCTCTACCTCGTGGGCGGATCGATGGCCTTCCGAGACGGGCGCATGGGGGTCGACCAGATCCTCGCTGTGCGCCCGGGCGCGGCCCACTCGCTGCCGGCGCAGCGGAGCTGGTGACTGGCATGATGAGGCCCCTTCGTGGGTGACCTCAGCTGGCCCGAAGCTGCTGGCATCGACCTGCTGACCTGCGTCGTGGTCATGGGGATCACGGCGTGGGTCAGTTGGCGGGTGGGTCGTGTCTCGGTGGTCGACGTCGCGTGGGGGTTGGCCTTCGTCGCGGTCGCTGTGGTGCTCGCGGTGGTCTCGGGCCACTGGCTGTCGTGGCTGCTGGCCCTTCTCGTCGCGGCGTGGGGCGGCCGGTTGGCCCTGCACATCTTCCGGCGCTCACGCGGGCACGGCGAAGATCCCCGCTACACCGAGATGCTCGGCGACGTCGGCTTCGGCACCGTCATCCGCAAGGTCTTCGTGGTGCAGGGGCTGGCGGTCTTCCTGGTGTCGTTGCCCCTGCAGACCGCCGCTTCCCACGATGTGCGCTGGCGCTGGCTGGTGGTCGTGGGTGTAGTGGTCTGGTTGGTCGGTCTGGCCTTCGAGGCGGTCGGCGATGCCCAGCTCGCGGCCTATCGCCAGCTCCCGAAGGGCTCCAAGCCGCAGGTGATGGAGACCGGGCTGTGGCGCTACACCCGCCACCCCAACTACTTCGGCGACATGTGCGTCTGGTGGGGCATCTGGCTCGCTGGCGCCCTTTCGCTCGGCTGGCTGCCTGGTGTGCTGACCCTCCTCGCGCCCGCGGTGATGACGTACTTCCTCGCCTTCGCCACCGGTGCACGGCTGCTCGAGCGGACGATGATGCAACGTCCCGGCTATCGGGAGTACGCCGACCGCACCTCGATGATCGTCCCGCTGCCGCCTCGCGGCTGACCCCCTAGTCGGCGTCTGGCCCGCTGGCCTTCTTCTGCTGCTGCTCGTGGCGGCGACGCTGTTCCGCGGCCCGCTCACTCAGCTTCCTGCGGTAGGTCGCGTCCCTCACCGGGTCGGACGGTTCTGCTGGTTCGAGGCGGCCGGGCTGCTCGAACTCGGCGAAGTCCGCTGCGGCCGCGGCCCGTTCCAGCGCCGACGACGGCCGACCTCGCAGCAGCCACGCGATGGGCGCCACATATG
>JACDBJ010000352.1 GCA_013695005.1 Pseudonocardiales bacterium | reverse complement strand
TCAGGGTGGCTCCGTGGATGCAGACGAACTCGACTGGAACCGGACGCTGCGCGAGCAGTGGGAGTTCCATTGGAACCATCAGCTCCGAGCCCGGCTCGACGGCCTCACCGTCGACGAGTACTTCTGGTCGCCGGTGCCGGACGCCTGGAGCGTGCGGCCCCGCGGCCACGGGACGGCGCCCGTGCAGGGCGGCACCGGGGACTTCACCATCGACTACGCATACCCCGAACCCGCTCACGCGCCGTTCACCACGATCGCCTGGCAACTCGGGCACGTCATCGTCGGCGTGCTCGCCGCGCGCAACGCGGCGTACTTCGGCGCGCCGGGGGCGTCGTACGAGACCTGGGAATACGCGGGCAGCGCGGCCACCGCGCTCGACCAGCTCGAGGCCCAGCTCGACGTATGGCTGGCCGGGGTGCGCGGCCTCGGCGAGGCCGGGCTCCGGGTCCCGGTCGGCGCGAAGGAGCCCTTCCCCGAGGCGCCCATGGCCGATCTGGTGCTGCACATCCACCGCGAGCTGCTCCGCCACCTGTCCGAGGTCTGCCTGCTGCGCGAGTTCTACCTGCACACGAAACCCGCTACGAACGGAGCAACCCGATGAGCCGCCACATTCAGGTCACCTTCGACGCCCACGACCCGCGGGCGCTGTCGTCCTTCTGGCGCGACGTCCTGGGCTACGTCCACCCCGGCCCGCCCGGAGTCGACCTGCCCGAGGACGCCGACCCGCTGGCCGCGTGGGACGACTTCCTCGCGCGGGTCGGCGTACCGCAGGAGCAGCGCAACTCGAGATCGGCCATCGAGGACCCGGACGGGCGCGGCCCACGGCTGTTCTTCCAGCAGGTGCCGGAGGACAAGGTCGCCAAGAACCGCGTCCACCTCGACGTCCGTGCGGCTCCCGGACTGCAGGGAGGCGAGCGGATGGCGGCGCTGGAGGTCGAGTGCGACCGGCTCGTCGCACTGGGAGCGACGCGGGTACGTCGCTACGAGCCCGCTCCCCCGATGAGCACCGGCTTCATCGTGATGACCGACCCCGAGGGCAACGAGTTCTGCCTGGACTGACGCAGCTCAGCTGTGGTCACGGAAGCCTGGTAGACGGGCACTTTCGTCTATCTCGGGACCGACACGCCGCCGACTCATGAAGAACCAGGGCTAGGTTGCGCTCTCAAGTCGGGACGTACCCCGGGCACGTTCGAATAGCAACCAAAATACTCGTTGGCTCGCTCCGTAATTGTCAGACCTCGTCGCCATAATTGGTTCATGTACGAAGGCCCGCTTGCCGAAGCATACCGTTCTTTGGCGAATGGTATTGCGGTGTTGCGGGCTGCGGCGGATTCTTCGGCTGATGGTGATACGCGGGTGGCTGCGTTGGCGGTGTGTGAGTTGTTGACCCGCCAGTTCGAGCAGCTGTCGGTGGAGTTGATCGCCGGGTTGGATGCCGACGGGACGTTCACCGAGCGTGGCTACACCCGTCCGGGGTTCGCGGTGGCGGATCTGTTGGGCTGCGACACGGCGCTGGCCGTGCGGCGGGTGCGGGTGGCCGAGCAGGTGGTCGAGCGGCGGATGGTGGATGGGCAGGTGTGTCCGCCGCGGTTGCCGGCCACTGCCCAGGTGTTCGCCGCGGGCGAGGTGAGCTTGCGGCATGTGGAGGTCATCACCGATGCCCTCGGGTCGCCGGCGGCGGGGCGGTTGACCCCGCAGGGGTGGGCCGGGGTGGAGGAGCAGTTGGCTGAGCACGCCCGGCTGTACCGGCCGCGGGAGTTGGCAGTGTTCGCCCGGGACCTGATCACCTTGTTGGATCAGGACGGGCCGGAACCCGACGACCGGGAACCACCGCAGCTCAACGAGCTGCATCTGACCCGCAACCCGGCCGGTGCCGGCGGCCGTATCAAGGGCCAGTTGGACGCGCCGAGCTTTGATGCGCTGGCCACCGCGTTGTCGGCGTTGACCCGACCCGCCACGGCTGGGGACACCCGCAGCCTCGGTGAGCGCCAAGCCGACGCCCTGGCCGATGTGTGTCTGCGCAGCCTGGATCAGGGCCAACTGCCCACCGTCGGGGGTGAACGCCCGCACCTCTCGGTCACCATTTCGCTGAACGAGTTGGAGGGCCGCGGTCGCGGCGGGGCGCTGGACACCGGGCCGATCACCGCCAGCGAGCTGCGCAGGTTGGCCTGCGACGCGCGTGTGGTGCCGGTCGTGCTCGGTGGTGACGGTCAACCGTTGGACATCGGGCGGGCGATGCGCACCGTCCCAGCTCACCTGCGCCGGGCGGTGGTGGTCCGCGACCGTGGGTGCGCGTTTCCCGGCTGCGGACGCGAGCCATCCTGGTGCGAGGTGCACCATCTTCTCGAATGGGAACACGGCGGCCGCACCGATATCGGCAATTTGGTCATGTTGTGCCGATTCCATCACCGACTATTGCACCACCCCGGCTGGACCGTACGAATACACCACGGCCACCCCGAATTCATCCCACCCAAATGGATCGACACCCACCAAATCCCCCGACGCCGGCCACCACCTGCACCAATTCCGGCGGCCCGCTCGGCGGACTCGCGAGGCCTGACAGCGGTCTGACGCGCGGGCTAGCGACCCGTGTCGTGCTCGACGCGGGCCAACCGCTCGTGCCACCAGGCCGTGCGGGCCGGATCGGTAGCGAACTGCGCGGTCAGGGCGGGGTCGGGTGCCGGTGGAGCCGGTCGGACCCGCAGGTTGCCGTCCACGGGACGCAAGGCGTCAGACGACGCGACGACGTCGCCGTCGAGCAGCGACAGCGTGTCCAAGCCGCAGGCGAAGTCCAGCTGGGGCAACGCGGCAGCAAGGGCCAGCTCGGCGGCGAGCCCGACGCTGGTCTGTAGCGCGGAGGACACCACACACGGCAGCCCGGCGGCCTCGGCCACCTGCAGTGCGCGGCGCACTCCGCCCAACGGCGCGCACTTGAGCACGGCGATGTCGGCCGCACCGGCGAGCGCCACCCGCAGCGGGTCGCCGGCACGGCGGATGGACTCGTCC
>JACDBJ010000255.1 GCA_013695005.1 Pseudonocardiales bacterium | reverse complement strand
CCGCCGCCCTCGGCGTAGAACGGGGTGCGGTCCAGCACGACCTCGACCTCGCTGCCAGCGCCCGCCGCGGGTGTTGCGGCGCCACCGGCGACGAGCCCGACGATCCGCGCGTCGGCGACGAGCTCGCGGTAGCCGAGGAACTCGGTGCCCCCGTGGCTGTCCAGCACGGCGCGGTACGCCGATGCGTCGGCCGCGCCGTGCTTGCGGCTGGCGGCGTCGGCTTTGGCCCGCGCCCGCTGCTCGGCCATCAGCCGGCGGAAGCCCGGCTCGTCCACGGTCAGCCCGGCCTCGGCGGCCATCTCCAGGGTCAGGTCGATCGGGAAGCCGTAGGTGTCGTGGAGTTGGAACGCCCGGTCCCCGGCCAGCTCGGAGCCGCCGGTGGCCTTGGTCTGCTGGGCGGCCTCGTCGAACAGGCGCGAGCCGGCGGCCAGCGTGGAGCGGAAGGTCTGCTCCTCCTTACCGACGACGGAGTAGATCCGGTCGAAGTCGGTGACCAGCTGCGGGTAGGCCGGCGCCATGGTGTCGCGGACGACGACGGCGAACTCGCTCAGCACGGGCTCGTTGATGCCCAGCAGCCGGGCGGAGCGCACGATCCGGCGCAGCAGCCGGCGCAGTACGTAGCCGCGGCCCTCGTTGGTCGGCGTCACCCCGTCGTCGATGATCATGACGGCGGACCGGGCGTGGTCGGCAATGACGCGGAACCGGACGTCGTCCTGAGCTCCGGTCGGCCCGCCGGAGCCGTAGCGGCGGCCGGACATCTCCTCGGCACGGGTGATCACCGGCCGGACCAGGTCGGTCTCGTAGACGTTCTCCACGCCCTGCAGCAGAACCGCGACCCGCTCGACACCCATCCCGGTGTCGATGTTGCGGGCGGGCAGCTCCCCGATGATCTCGTAGCCCTCCTTGGCCGGCCCCGGACCTCGGATGTTCTGCATGAACACGAGGTTCCAGATCTCCAGGTACCGGTCCTCGTCGACGATCGGGCCGCCCTCGCGGCCATACTCGGGGCCGCGGTCGTAGTAGATCTCCGAGCACGGTCCACACGGGCCGGGGATGCCCATCGACCAGTAGTTGTCGGCCATCCCACGGCGCTGGATCCGCTCCGGCGGGATGCCCGCGATCTTCTCCCACAGCCCGGCGGCCTCGTCGTCGTCGAGGTAGACCGTGACCCAGATCCGCTCGGGGTCGAAGCCGTAGCCACCGTTGTCCTGGCTCCTGGTGATCAGGTCCCAGGCGTGGGTGATCGCGCCTTCCTTGAAGTAGTCACCGAAGGAGAAGTTGCCGGCCATCTGGAAGAAGGTGTTGTGCCGGGTGGTGCGCCCGACCTCCTCGATGTCGCCGGTGCGCACGCACTTCTGGATCGACAGCGCCCGCGGGTACGGCGGCGGGGCCTCACCCAGCAGGTACGGCTTGAACTGCACCATCCCGGCGTTGACGAACAGCAGGTCGGGGTCGTCGAGGATCAGCGACGCGCTGGGCACGAGCGTGTGTCCTGCATTGGTGAAGTGCTCGACGAAGCGGCGACGGATCTCGTGGGTGTGCACGGTGGCTGTCTCTCGGTCTCGGTTGCCGAGCGGTAGGGACGCTGCTCGCGGGAGCCGCTCAGGCGCCCGCCCGGCGCGCTCGAGCCCGCCGCGAACCGGCTTGTCCCGACGCCTGCGTGTCGTCGGCCAGTGCGGACGCCACGGTGGGCAGCCGGGTACCGGTGCGCTGCTCAACCATGTCAGTCAACTCCTGCTCGCGCGTGGCCATTCCGGCCCTGATCTCCGCGCCGAACGCGCCGATGCCAGCACCTACTTCGCGCAGCCCGTCGCCCAGGTCGGCGCCGACCCCCTGTCCGGTCAGCCGCTGGGCAACCCTTGTGGTGCGCCGGGCAAACGCCGCGCCTGCGGCCAGCCCGAACCCCAGCCAGAACAGCCTGGTCACGACGTCCTCCCCCGCCGGCCGCGCAGCGGAACCGAGCGTCGAGGCGCCACCGCGGCGGCCTTGCGGCCGACCCGCCGTGCCTTGATCGCCTTGGACACGCCGTAGCTGAACGCGGCCGCGCGGACCAGCGGGCCACCGAGCGTGGCGGTGAACAGCGAGGTCAACACGGAGACGTTGCTGGTCACGGCGCGCGCATTGGAGGTGATGCCGTCCACCCGCTCGAGCTGGGTGTTGACCTGGTTCAGCGTGGTGGTGGCGCCGTCGAGCAGCGGGCCGCTTCCCTCCTGCGCCGCGCGGATAGCGACCGTCGCCTCGTCGAGTGTCCGTCCGAGCTTGACGAGCGGGATCGCGAGCAGGATGACCAGCACCACGAAGGCACCCGCGGCAATCAGCGCGGCGATTTCGCCTGCCGACACGTTGCCTCCCGGCATGAGATGTGAGGGTCTTTGATCGCCCGTCAGGCTACCCCTGCGCGATTTATCGCTGGCGTGGAGCCCAGGGCCGCGACGGCAGGGCAGGTAGCATCGCGGTGTGCTGGCAATCATCGCGATTCTGCTCGTCATCTGGCTCGTCCTGACGGTGCTCGGGGCGCTCATCAAGGGCCTGTTCTGGCTGGCCATCATCGGCGGGTTGCTGTTCCTCGGCACCGCGGCATACGCAGCGATCAAGCGCAGAAACAACCCCTCGATCCGCTAGGCCCTATCCCGTCACCACGACGGTGAACGCCAGCGTCTCTGCGAGGTGCTCGTCCTCGGGTCTGGGCTTGCCGTCCGGCCCGCAGCGGTAGCAGTTGTAGATCTTGACGGCCGTCGTCCCCGCACCGGCCGCACGGAAGGCGAACGAGGCGTGGCCCGGCGATCCGGGTTGGTCGGAGTCGCTGCGGTAGCCCTCCCCCGTCGGCACCGCCACCGCAGGGTCCGGCTCGCCGACGATCCGCCAATCGTCACCGACGCCGCTGTTCGCATCGAGCACGATCTCGAAGCTCGCGCCGTTCGTCACCGCGATCCGCTCGTCGGCGCGACCGAAGCTCTGCGGCGACGTCGCCGAGCTACACCCCGCCAGCAGCGCCGCAACGAGCGCAACCGCTGCCGAGCCGGCCCGCATCACTCACCGGCCGGTGGCTGCTCGCCGCGCACCGCACGGCGCAGCTTGGGCAGCCGCTGGGCGAGCTCGCCCTCGGCGCCGCGGTCGCTGGGCTGGTAGTAGTCGCGCCCGACCAGCTCGTCCGGCGGGTACTGCTGGGCGATCAGTGCGTCGAGGGCGTCGTGTGGGTAGCGGTAGCCGACCGCATTGCCCAGCCGGGCCGCGCCGGCGTAGTGCCCGTCGCGCAGGTGCGGTGGCACGCCGCCGACCGCGCCGTCCTGGACGTCGCCGATGGCCTCGTCGACGGCGGTGATCACCGCGTTGGACTTCGGCGCGGTGGCCAGATGCAGCGTCACCTGGGCCAACGCCAGCCGGGCCTCCGGCATGCCGATCAGCTGCACCGTCTGGGCCGCGGCCACCGCCGCCGGCAGCGCGGTGGGATCGGCCAGCCCGATCTCCTCGCTGGCGTGCACGATCAGCCGGCGCGCGATGAACCGCGGGTCCTCGCCGGCGACGATCATCCGGGCGAGGTAGTGCAGGGCGGCGTCGGGGTCCGAGCCGCGGATCGACTTGATGAACGCGCTGATCACGTCGTAGTGCTGGTCGCCGGCCCGGTCGTAGCGCACGGACGCCTGCTCGACGACGGTCTGCACGGTCGCCGCGTCGATGCTGGTCGAGGCGGTCGCGGTGGCCGCGTCGGCGGCCGCCTCCAGCGCCGTCAGCGCTCGTCGGGCGTCACCCGCGGACAGCCGCACGAGCTGGTCCTCCGCGTCGGTTGCCAGCTCGTAGCCGCCGGCCAGGCCACGCGGGTCGGCCACCGCGCGCTGGATCAGCAGCCGCACGTCGTCGTCGCTCAGCGGTTGCAACTGCAGCACGAGCGAGCGCGACAGCAGCGGCGACACCACCGAGAAGGACGGGTTCTCCGTCGTCGCCCCGACCAGCAGCACCACCCGGTCCTCCACCGCGGCCAGCAGCGCATCCTGCTGGGTACGGGAGAACCGGTGCACCTCGTCGATGAACAGCACGGTCTGCTGCCCGGTACGCAGCCGCTTGCGGGCGTCCTCGATCACCGCCCGAAGGTCCTTCACCCCCGACGACAGCGCGGACAGCGCCACGAAGTGCCGCTCACCCGCGGCGGACATCAGCCGCGCGACGGTGGTCTTGCCGCTGCCGGGTGGGCCGTAGAGCAGCAACGACGTACCAGGGCCGCCCTCGATCAGCCGCCGCAGCGGTGCGCCGGGCGCGAGCAGCTGATGCTGCCCGACCATCTCCTCCAGCGAGCGCGGACGCATCCGCACCGCCAGCGGCGCGTTGGCCGACACGGACTCCGGCTGGGTCGCCGAACGCGAGCCGCTGCCAGGCCCGTCGCCAAGATCGAAGAGCGCGCCGTCCTCGCCCACGGGTCGCGACGTTACGCCAGGCAGTGCTGATCTCCGGCACTTAGTCCGGTATGGACAGTGCAGCTAGGCTGCGCCGGATTACGCCACTTGCGCGCCCGCGACGATTGAAAGGGGTCCCCGATGGCGGCTCCGGCTGTGCCCAAGCACCTCGAAGACACCTCCCTGCCCGATCTTGTGAAGCGTTTGGCCAGCGAAGGCACCACGCTTGCCAAGCAAGAGCTCGAGGTGGCCACCGCCGAGCTCCGCGAAACCGCCGAGAAGGCGAAGGCAACGGGCAAGACCCTCGGGGTGACCGCCGTCATCGGCCTGATCGCTGTCTCGGCGCTGACCACCGCCGCCGTCCTCGCACTCGCCCTCGTCGTCCCTGGCTGGCTCGCCGGGCTGATCATCGGCGTACCGCTGGCCATCATTGCGCTGATCATGGGCCTGCGTGCCAAGGCCAAGATCATGGAGATCGCCACGGTCCCGGAGCGGACCATGCAGTCGATCAAGGACGACCTCGACTGGGTCAGCGGCCAGCTCGCCAAGCCCGGCCGCTACCACGAGCCGGCGCCACAGACCGACAGCGGCGCGATCCGTGCCCGGATGGACGGCACGGTCGCGGCCCTGGTCCACCAGGCCGACCCGAAGACCCAGATCTCCGCGGTGCTCAAGCGCGTCACCGACCGCCTCGTGTACCTCGTGACGACCCTGCTGCGCATCATCCGGCTGCTCAGCGGCAGTGGGGCCTCCCGGTAGCGAAAACGGCTCGCGGGCGCCCACCGGCCAGCGACTAGGGTCGGGTCCCGTGCGCGAGATCCTTGAGTTGCTCGAACGCGACGCCCGGCTGACCCCCGAGCAGATCGCGGGTATGACCGGTCTGCCGGTGCAGCAGATCACCAGTCGCATCGCCGACTGGGAGAACACCGGCGTCATCCGCCGCTACAAGGCGGTCGTCGACTGGGACAAGGTGGCGGAGGAGACCGGCGAGGACGTCGTCTCCGCGTTCATCGACGTGTCGGTCCACCCCGCGCGAGGTACCGGGTTCGACGACGTCGCCGCCCGGATCTCCCGGTTCTCCGAGGTACGTGCGGTCTACCTCGTGTCCGGCACCGACGACGTTCGCTGCACGGTGGTCGGCCGCAACATCCGCAAGGTCGCCGAGTTCGTGGCGCAGAAGCTGTCCACGATCGACCGTGTGCAGGGCACCGTGACGCACTTCGTGCTCAAGACCTACAAGCGCGATGGTGACTCGTTCCTCGAGCCCGACGCCGACCATCGCCTCCCGGTCGCCCCGTGAGCGTCGCGCTGTGAAACCACTCAACGCCGTCGTCGCCGCCTGCCCGCCCTCGGGCATCCGGCGCTTCTTCGACATCGCCGGCCAGATGGCCGACGTCATCTCGCTCGGCGTCGGCGAGCCGGACTTCGTGACGCCGTGGCGGATCCGCGAGGCCGGCATCTACGCGTTGGAGCACGGCCACACCACCTACACCTCCAACGCCGGCCTGCCCCAGCTGCGGGACCTGATCTGCGCGGACCTGCGACGGCGCTGCGGCGTGGGCTACGAGCCCGACGGGCAGTGCCTGATCACCGCGGGCGTGTCGGAAGGACTGGACCTCGCGCTGCGCGTGCTGCTGAACCCCGGTGACGAGGTGATCGTCCCCGAGCCGTGCTACGTGGCTTACCAGCCGTGTGTCTCCTTCGCCGGCGGCACTCCCGTGCCCGTCGCGACCAGCGGCGACGACGGCTTCCGCATCCACGCCGAGACGGTCGCCGCAGCGGTCACCGACCGGACCAAAGCCATCCTGTTCGGCTCGCCTTCTAACCCGACCGGCGCCGTGCAGACCCGCGAGGACCTCAAGGCGCTGGTCAGGGTCGCCGAGCAGCACGACCTGTACCTGATCTCCGACGAGATCTACGACCGGCTGACCTACACCGGCGTGCACACCTGCGTTTCGTCGCTGCCGGGTGCGAAGGACCGCACCGTGCTGCTCGGTGGGTTCTCCAAAGCGCACGCGATGACGGGCTGGCGAGTCGGCTACCTGTGCGCGCCGGACCCGATCGCCGACCTCGCGGTCCGGGTGCACCAGTACACGATGCTGTGCGCCCCGCACGTCTCCCAGCTGGCGGCGGTCGAGGCGCTCACCTCGGCGGGGGACGACGTGGCCAACATGGTCGCCGACTACGACCGGCGACGCAGGCTGTTCGTCAAGGGGCTGCGGGAGATCGGGCTGGAGTGTCCCGAGCCGGGTGGCGCGTTCTACGCGTTCCCCTCGATCAAGGTCTCCGGGCTCGACGACGAGACGTTCGCCGAGAGGCTGCTGCACGCTGAGCGGGTGGCGGTGGTGCCGGGGAGCGTGTTCGGAGCGCCGGGCAAGGGCCACATCCGCTGCTCGTACGCCACCGCGCTGCCGCTGCTGGAGGAGGCGCTGGAGCGGATGGCGCGCTTCCTCGACTCGCTCTGACGCCTCCGTTCCTGCAGCACCGCCGACA